>NZ_JBSZCP010000047.1:0-18220 GCF_054166785.1 Cyanobacterium sp. | reverse complement strand
GTGGACAAGTTCTTTTTTTCTTTGGTAATAGAGGTTTAATTATTTCCCATTCTTGATCACTTAGACTGCTAGAGTAAGCCATTATTCCATTTATCAATTTGTTCCTCTCAATATTCTACTAGATACCAAATGGGTTCTATATTGTTCTGGATTTTGGTGTCAATTTATTTTTTTACACAAACATAGGAAAGTCGCCCCAGAAGGGCGAGGCTTTAAACCCAAGTTTTTTCGCAAAATGTAGTGAAATATTAATCCCTAACTACCACTAGAAACTCTTTTTTCCCCGGGTTCTAAAATACGTTGAAACAAATATCCCGTACCCCTAGCCGTTAAAATTAGTTCAGGATTACTAGGATCTTCCTCTAATTTAGCTCTTAAACGGGAAACATGGACATCCACAACCCTAGTATCTACATGACGCTCAGGAGTATATCCCCATACCTCTTGGAGAATTTCGGAGCGAGAAAAAGGTTCTCCAGATTTACTTACTAATAACTCTAATAAACTAAATTCCATGCCCGTGAGGCGAATTCTCTGATCTCCTTTATAAACCTGTCTTTTATTGGTATCAATGCGAATAGAGTTTACTGAAATTACCCCAGAGCTAGGAATACCAGCTACTCCATCTTTATCTACCCGTCTCAATACAGAGCGAATTCTAGCCTCTAATTCTTTGGGAGAAAAAGGTTTTACTACATAGTCATCTGCACCTAATTCTAGTCCAGTGATACGGTCAGCTACGTCTCCCAAAGCTGTTAACATGATAATGGGAATGTCTGATTCTTTGCGTAGTTCCTGACATACTCCATACCCATCTAGTTTGGGCATCATAACATCTAATACTACTAAATCTGGTTGGGTTTCGTGGAAAGTGGCGATCGCATCTTCTCCATCAGCAGCCGTTACCACATCATAACCAATCATTGACAGACGAGTTTCTAAAATTCGTCTAATACTAGCTTCATCATCAACAACTAAAATTCTTTCTTTTTGTGTGTCCAATTTACAAAACTCCTCGATCCCTATATAGTGTACTCTTATAAATATCTGTTCATGGAAAAGATTTCCTTAAAAAAATCAAAAAATTAACAAGGAAACCCTAAAATTATTTGTTTGTATCTCTAGGCGTATTATCCAGAGTGTTTTTTTTAATAATCATAATATTAATTTACAATAATTTTAACCTCTCAACATAAAGAATTACTTTTACTCAAGATAATTAAGAGTGGCATAGCTCCCGTTTACAGTTTTCAGAATTACACTTTAAACCCGCTATAAATTGCAAAATCATCGATTTTTGCCCAAAAAACTATCCCATCAGAATTTTTTTCAGCTTCCTTTGTCGCTCACAGGATAATAACCCATGGTAAAATTAATTTTAATTGGTGTAAAAAAAAATCTATTTTAAAAACTACTTAATCGTAGAATTAGTTCCTTGATTTATAATGTTTAAACCAACAAAATCTTCAATATTGCGTAAGCTCATATCTCCTACCAGATAACCGATACCCCGATGGAGATGGAGGATAAACTGTTCTTTGAGGGTAGCATCATCCAAATCTAAACCATCTTGATAACATCGTTGTTTCAGTACCAATAGTAGTATATCTGCCATATTTCCCCCAAATACTTGCCACGTCATTTCTAAATTACTATCGTTAGGAATTGGGTAGGGCGTTGGTTTATTTTCTTCAGCAATGGAGCGACAAAATGCCCACCGACAAAGGACATTCCAATTTTCTATTTTAGTAATTTTTTTGAGCCTAATTAGTTGATCTTTTCCTTTTTTTGATATTTTTATTCTTTCTATGGGCGATCGTGAATTAATATGTTTTGCAGTATGCACTTTATCAATTAATACGTTGAAAATAGACTTTTCATTATATCTCGCCAAGACACCAAGAACCCAACGTCAAGATTAAAATAAAAATTATTATCATCGACCAACCTTCATTATAAAAGTCATGACTCAAGCTCTATCTAAAATCATTACTTTGGAGCAATTTCTGCAACAACCAGAAACTCAACCTGCCCAAGAATATATTAACGGAAATATTTATCCTAAACCCATGCCCCAAGGACAACATAGTACAATTCAAGGAGAACTTGTTACCATCATTAACCATGGGATGAAAAAAACAAAAATTGCATGGGCTTTTCCCAAACTAAGATGTACTTTTACAGATAAATCCATTGTGCCAGATGTGGCAATATTTAAATGGCAAAATTTACCCGTCAATGAAGATGGTACTATTTCTAATAAATTTTTGTTACCCCCTGATTGGACAATAGAGATATTAAGCCCTAACCAGTCCGAAAGTTTAGTTACAAAAAAAATTGTTCATTGTCTCACCAATGGCACTGAAATGGGGTGGTTAATTGACCCAAATCAAAAGTTAATTTTTACCTATACTAGCAATAGTCATCCCCTTTATTTTGAGTTAGAAAGTGACTTAATTCCAGTTCCCGAATTTGCTACGGATTTAGAAATTACCCTAGGAGATATTTTTAGTTGGTTAAAGGTTTAAGTTTCACAATTTAAAATCCTTGCCTTAAAATAGATAAAATTCAATAACTCTGGGTTTAATTGCTTAACCAGAGGGAATAAAGATAAGTTTATTATTCATTATCAATTCTCCATTATCAATTAATTTGTAGCTCACAATGGATTATCATATATAGGAGTATTACATATAATTAAGACATAAATTAAAGTGAGCCAAACTAATCTAAACTATTTAGCCGATACAGATCCAGCCATAGCGGAAATTATTTCTAACGAGTTACAACGCCAAAGAAGTCACCTCGAATTAATTGCCAGTGAAAACTTTACCTCTCCTGCGGTAATGGCTGCCCAGGGTTCTGTTTTAACCAACAAGTATGCGGAAGGTTTACCCGGGAAGCGTTATTATGGTGGTTGTCATTTTGTTGACCAAGCGGAAGATTTAGCCATCGAAAGAGCTAAAGAATTATTCGGTGCGGAGATGGCCAACGTACAGCCCCACTCTGGCGCCCAAGCGAACTTTGCCGTCTTTTTAACCCTCCTCAACCCCGGGGACAAAATTATGGGCATGGATTTATCCCACGGTGGACACCTTACCCATGGTTCTCCTGTAAACGTTTCTGGTAAGTGGTTTGAAGTATGTCAGTATGGTGTGAGCAAGGAAACTGAGCGCCTAGATTATGATGAAATCAGAGCATTAGCATTAAAAGAGCGTCCTAAGTTAATCATTTGTGGTTATTCTGCTTATCCTCGTATTATCGATTTCGCTAAATTCCGTGAAATTGCGGATGAAGTAGGCGCATATTTACTCGCAGACATCGCCCATATTGCTGGTTTGGTAGCCAGTGGACATCACCCCAATCCTGTGCCTTATTGTGATGTAGTTACTACCACTACCCATAAAACCCTCAGAGGCCCCCGTGGTGGCTTAATTTTGACCCGTGATGCAGAATTAGGGAAAAAACTTAATAAATCTGTATTCCCCGGTACCCAAGGCGGTCCTTTGGAACATGTTATTGCTGGGAAGGCGGTGGCTTTTGGAGAGGCGTTAAAACCTGAGTTTAAAACGTATTGTGGTCAGGTGATTGCTAACTCTCAGGCTTTGGGTGCTCAGTTGGTAAACAGAGGCTTTAAGTTGGTATCTGGGGGTAGTGATAACCATTTGAATTTGGTTGATTTACGCTCCATTGGTATGACTGGTAAGGTGGCAGACAAGTTGTTAGGTGAAACTAGCATCACTGCGAACAAAAATACTGTTCCTTTTGATCCTGAGTCTCCTTTTGTTACTAGCGGTTTACGTTTGGGTTCTCCTGCTGAAACCACTCGGGGCTTAAAAGAGGTTGAGTTTACCGAGATTGCCAATATTATTGCCGATCGCCTCTTAAACCCTGATGATGAGGCTGTTAGAACCGATTGTGTACGCCGTGTAGAGGCTCTGTGCGATCGTTTCCCCCTCTATCCTCACATTACCATCCCTGTTCCTGCTTTAGCTTAATTTATAGTTAAAATTAACTTGAATCCCTCAATTTTTGGGGGATTTAGTTTAATTAGCGATGGTTTGTTAAATAAATTAAAAATGTTGATATATAAAACGTACTACAAACCTAAAAAAACCAAAATTATCATTATCAATTATCCACTCTCCATTATCAATTAAAATTACGATTTAATTTTGTCAGCAAGGAAAAAGTCATGCTATTACAACCCCACCAAAGAGTAAAATTAGACGACACCGAAGACACTTTATTTTACGCTTATCCCCGTTTTGTTACCCATGTTGACAATAACTTTATCAGTCAATTAACTAACTTGTACCGTCAAGAATTAAAACCGAATACAAAAATATTGGACTTGATGAGTAGTTGGGTTTCTCATCTTCCCCCAGAAATGAAATTTAGCCACGTAGAAGGTCATGGCATGAATGAAGAGGAGTTGAAAAAAAATGAGAGATTAGACCACTATTTTTTGCAAAACCTTAATAGTAATTTGCAACTACCCCTCGAAAATGAAGATTTTGATGCTGTATTGTGTACCGTATCTATTCAATATCTGCAATATCCTGAAGCCATATTCATGGAAATTGCTCGAATCCTCAAACCCAATGGAATAGCTATCTTTACCTTTTCTAATCGAATGTTTTACCAAAAAGCTATTACGGCTTGGCGTGATGCCACTGATAGACAAAGAATCTTTTTAACCAAATCCTATTTTCAATCTGTACCTGAATTTAACCCCCCCGAAGTGATAGCCCAACAACCCGAAACACCTACTTTTTTACAAATGTTTGGTATGGGTGCAAAAGATCCCTTTTATGCAGTTTACGCAAGAAAAAAGTAATTTAAGGTTTCATGAAAAATTAAAATTATAGAAGCAGACAAGGGATAAATGTTGACTTTTCGTTACAATAACCATAGGTAAATATTTATGGATAAATTAGGTAAAGCAAAATAATATGGCGAGTGGTAAAAATACCGACAACAATAGTTTATCTCAAAGAGAATTAGAGATCTTGGAGCTAGTAGCCACTGGCTTAACTAATAATGATATTGCAGATAAATTAGAAATTAGCAAAAGAACCGTAGATAATCACATTAGTAATATTTTAACAAAGACGAAGACGGACAATCGAGTTGAGTTAGTTCGTTGGGCGCTACAGTGGGGTAAAATTTGCCTTGATGAGGTTAATTGTTGTACGTTACCTGAGCATTTACCTTCTGATTAACACTCACCCGTTAAATCAAAGATTGTTTTGAACTCTATTAATAATTCTGAGAAATTTAAGTCTTCATTGTATTCTAAACCGTTTAAAAATGACCCTAATTACATAGTTGTTGATACAGAAGGGCAAGATATTCTTAGGGAAATTGCTATTATCGATAGTCAAGGGAAATTAATTTATGAAGCCTTTGTAGAAGGACATTATAATAATGAGTCACAAAAAATTAAATGTAAATCTTTAATACAAATTATTGATGATTTAGATCATTTATTACAGGGAAAAAATATTATATGTCATTCCGCAACCCATGATAAAAAGATATTAAAAAATAGTTTTCAAGCCACTACAATACAGTTTCCTATTTGTAGATTTGTTTGTACTTTTCAACTTACAAAAAGGCATTATCCCCACTATCCTAACTATTCCCTAAGCTATATTAGTAAACAACTGAGACTTAAGGTTAAAAATCGCTTTTTCAATGATAATTTAGCCCATAGTGCGGTATATGATGCAAAATTTACCCATCAATTGTATTTACATTTACTTAGTATAAAAACTATGAATAAAATAATTATTTCTAAGTCTGAATTAAGTCAGTATCCTAATCCTTTTACTAGCAGTAGAGTAGATAATCCTTTTCAAACACACCTAGATTTTCAGCAAGTTTATCAGACAGAGTATGAAAGTTTAAAGTCAATTTTAAAGGCTGTTAAGATAGACAATAATAATCAGAGTAAGGGTGCTGTTGTTATTGGGGAAGCAGGTACGGGTAAAACTCATTTAATTATGAGAATTGCTAAGGAATTATTAGTAAGAAATCGTGTTTTATTTATTAGACAACCTAATAATCCTGATTATATTTTTTATCATATATATAGTCGCATTTTAGAGTCTTTTAATGAGTCTGTAGAGGGTACAAATAGAACTCAGCTAGAGCTTTTAATTGCCCATAGTTTTACCAATATTTTATTAAAAATTGAAAAGTTGGTTAGTAATCCTAAAGCTCAAAAATTTATTAAAACTCTTCGGGATGATAGTTTAAGTTTATATGAAGCATTCGGTGAGGAAGATAATAAAAATTATCAAACTAATTGGAATTTTATTGAACGGGCGATTATTAATTGGTGGTCAGAAAATTTTTCCATTGGTGGTTATGGTTTAGAAATTTTGCGGGGGATGATTAAATTTTGTCGTTATAGTCGTTCAGATTTTAAGGATATAATTAGACGTTGGTTATCGGGGAAAGAGTTAAGCGAAGAAGAAGCCGAAAAGATAGGTTTAAAAAACTGGAATGATGAACTTAGTAGAGAAGAATTTGCCCTGGATGCGATCGCCGTTTTCGGTAAATTATCAATGCTAGATGAACCATTAATTATAGTATTTGATCAATTAGAAGGACTAGGATTAAAACAAAATCAAAATATCTTAGAAAACTTTGGGTTAGCCATTAAAGAAATCTTAACCCATGTACCCAATAGCCTAGTTATTTTAAATCTTTTTCCTGACCGTTGGGAGCAATTCAAAAATTATTTTGATAGTTCGGTGGTTGATAGATTATCCCAAAATTGTGTTACCTTATCTCCACCAAAAGCTGAACAAATTAGAGAAATTTTAAACCTCAAAGCCCAAGCTGTTGGTTTGTCTATCAATGACTTTTTAACGGAAAAAGACTTAACCGACATTTTATCGCAATCATCCATCAGAAGTATTATAAATAGAGCCTCAGACTATTATCGTTATAAGGCTGAAAATATTCCTCTTCCTTTCTTTCCACCACAAAAAAGTATGATTCTTGATGCTCCCAATACCTTAGAAAAAAGAGTAGAGCAACTTGAAAATATTTTACAACAAATAGCTAAACTAACCAATGGCTTTTTAGCAGAAAAATATAATGATGAAGAAAATATTTCTTTACCTGATATGTTCCCAGAATTATCAGTAAAGAAGAATAATAATAGTACAAAAGATGATGAATTTTTTAAAGATAAATTAATTGAATCATTAGAAAGGTTAAAAAATAATATTATCAAGGAATACCATCTCCCACAAATTATTACTGACTCTGATGATATTGGAAAATTGATTACTATTACGGAAACGATAGCTAGTTATTATCAGAATGTAGAAATAAATCAGTTAAGATTAGGTAATAAAAAATTACCTGAACATATTGTTCTTAATACTCAAAAAGAGGAATTTATTATAGGATTTCTTAATATAAGTAGTTCTAGTTTTAGTAGCAGATTACGTAATATTAATGAATTAGTAAGTGCTAATTCTAAAAGTCATTTTTTATTATTTAGAGATGAAAGAGAGCCTCAGATAAAAGGTAAAGTTGGCAAGTTAGAAATAGAGAAATTAAATAATACAAAAAACGGTCAATTTATTATTTTTGATGAAACTAGCCGTATTAACTTCGAGTTGGTTTATCAGTTAATTATTCAGATTCAAGAGAAAGATTTAGAATTAGATTTAGCAAAATCTTTTACTTTGCTACCTGAAATTCTGGAGGAAGATTCTTTGATAACCTTATTACTCAAAAAAATCATTAAAAATTAACATCAGATTCTGAGTTAAAATATTGAGTCTGTGTAAAACTAACCATCTCCAGCGTTAGTTATAGATTCAGTATATTTATTTATATTCAACATAAAAAACCGTGAAGATTATCTGTTCTCAAAGTGAGCTAAAAAATAACTTATCTTTAGTAAGTCGTGCTGTACCCAGTCGCCCTACCCATCCTATCTTAGGAAATGTATTATTAGTGGCCGATGGTGAAAAAAATACTGTTACTCTCACAGGATTTGATTTGAGTTTGGGAATGCGTACCAGCTTTGCCGCCGAGGTTGAGGAGGGAGGTAGTATCACCTTACCTGCTAAATTATTTAATGATATAGTCAGTCGTTTACCCGATGGGGAAATTACCGTTAGTTTTGATTCTGACGAAGTAGATAATAATCCATCAGTTGCGATCGCCTCTATGTATGGTAAATTTCAACTTAGGGGAGTATCAGCGGACGAATTTCCAGAATTACCAGCAGTAGAAAAGGAAGAAGCCTTAATGTTGCCCGTAACGGCATTGAGTGAAGGTTTAAAAGGCTCTTTATTTGCCGCCAGTGGCGATGAAGCCAAACAAATTTTAACAGGGATACACCTCACCCGTAACCTCGATACCCTCGAATTTGCCGCTACCGATGGACACCGTTTAGCCGTGGTAAAAACCACCGATGATAAAGAAGTATCCGAGGATGGGGAAGAAACCACCGATGATGATATTTCCATCAGTGAAGAACAAAATTTCACCATGACAATCCCTGCCCGTGCCTTACGGGAATTAGAAAAGATTTTAACCATGGCAAAAGAAGAAGAAAGTATTGCCCTTTATGTGGATGATGGACAGGTGGTATTTGAATTGGGGGCGCAAAATTTAACCAGTCGCAAACTAGATGGGGCTTACCCTAATTATAATCAGTTAATTCCCACATCTTTCGATCGCACCATGGTAGTAGAAAGAAAAAGAATAATTGAAAGTTTAGAAAGGGTATCCGTATTACTAGACCAAAAAAATAATATGGTTAAATTTACCTTAGATGGTAAAAATGATCAACTATTTCTATCCGTAGAAGCCAACGAATTAGGTAGTGCCAAAGAAAGTATCGTCGCCGAAATCACAGGGGATGACTTTGAAATAGGTTTTAATATTCGTTACCTAATGGACGGCTTAAAAGCCTTATCCTCCAACGAAATTACCTTTCACTTTAATGGGGCAATTCAACCTGTCATTGTCACCCCCCTCAGTGGTTTACAGATGAAATATTTAATTATGCCAGTGAAACTATAACTATGTAGATGGTGGGCATTGCCCACCCTAATTCATTGAGGTTCAAAATATTCCCATTACTTAAAAAATAGCTATCATTAAAAAAAGGTTTATATCGGTGGGAAAGTTGTCATGGAAAAAATAATTAATAATAGATATGAAATTATAAATAACCTTAACAAAGGAGACACTAGGGAAACATTTCTCGCCAAAGATACCCAAATGCCCTCAGAAAAATTAGTGGTTATCAAAAAACTAAAACTCCCCCATAGTGAAAAAAACAACCTTGAATTAGTCCAAACCTTATTCACCAAACAAGCCCAAACATTAGAGCAAATAGGGCAAAATTCCACTCAAATTCCCCACCTTTACGACTACTTTACCGAAGATGAGCAGTTTTATCTCATCCAAGAATATATCGACGGAAAAAACCTCATAGATTTAGACATCACTAACTTTGCCCAATGTGAAGCTATACTTTCATCCCTCCTCAGTACCCTAAAATATATTCATAGTCAGAATATTATCCACCGAAACATTAAACCAGAAAATATCATTATTCGTAACAACGATGGCTTACCCGTATTAACCGATTTTGGAGTAATCCCAGAAATTATGGGTGCCGTTAATCATTCCACCCCAGAAACTTCACCTATTAACGCTACCACAGGCTTTATCGCCCCCGAACAAAATGCAGGAAAAATTTTATTTGCCAGTGATTTATATGCCCTTGGTTTAACCATGATTTATACCCTCACAGGTAAATATCCCATGGAATTTAACCATAATCCCTTAACGGGAGAATTAGACTGGGATAGCTCATTACCCAATATACCAGCGCCCCTTAAAACCATCTTACAAAAAGCCATCAAAATAGAAATCGGGCAGAGATACCATAGCGCCCAAGAAATGTATTTAGCCCTCCATCAAAGTCAACCTCAAACCATCTCCCAAGCCACCGTTTTAGTCGCCCCAAACAACGATATGGGGGCAGTGAATTCCTCTAGCTATAACCCCACCATGGTGGTATCCCCTTCATCACAAAACTTCAGCCAAGCAAATTATCCCCCTCCTGTTAGTGGTATAAACCCTAGCCAAGGTTATTATCAACACCCTCCCCATCAAGATAGTAATCAAAATATCATTATCATTTTATTAACCGCCATACTTGTTGCCATCGGAGTTTCTGGGGGCTTTTTTATTGCTATGCGTATGGGAGATTCTCAGCAAACCGCTACCGTGACACAAGGGGAAGTAGAAATTTCAGAAGAGTTGATAGGGGAAATCGAAAACTCACCACCCATAGAGATTAACGAAGGGGAAACCCCCGCCCCTAGCCCCGTGGAAAACAACTCCCCACCCCCCACGGCAAACGTTGCTACCAATGCCCGTATTGGAGGCTCTATGGGGGTTAAAAATATTCGTTCGGGACCGGGTACAGCCTATGGAATAGTGGGTACTGGTGTTACAGGAGAGGGCATTGATATTTTGGATAGTGGTTATGACTCGGGGGGGTATTTGTGGTATCGAGTATATCATCCTACTTCGGGGGTAACGGGATGGATGGCTGCACAATTAGTTAATTAATTTGGGATGGTTTTTTGATGAAATTTTTGCGCTCTTTATTTTCTAATTTTCAATTTATTAATTTTTTTCTGGCTTCTTTGATAGTAGTGTTACTTTTTAGCTGGATTCATCTTTCTGGTGATTCTATGGATAATAGCGGAGTGATAGTTAATAGCGATAAATCATCCGTGGACATTGTGATGGAGGAAATACTTCCCGATGAAGCCGAATCCGTTGAAAATCTGATTTCTCCTCCTTCTTCTGATAGGGTTGATGATTCTGTGGAAAATGAAACACAGGATTTTAGTGTTACTCCAGATTTACCACCTCCTTTATCCTTATCAACCCCCCAACCGCCCTCTGAAAATGTTGATAATTCTTTGTTCTCCATGACAAGTTTTGGACATTTTCCCTATGCAGAAGCCCCCCAAGAGCGATTGGTTAATATGGGGAAATATTACAACCGTACGGAATTTCTTGATCAAGAAGCGGCCACGGCTTTTCGTGGGATGAAAGAGGGGGCTAAAAGTCAGGGCATTGATTTAGTTTTGATTTCTGGTTTTCGTAGTGTGGCTTCTCAGACTACTCTTTTTGGAAATCAGGTGGGTAGGAGGGGTTCGGCGGAAGCGGCGGCAAAGGTGAGTGCGCCCCCCGGTTATAGTGAACACCATACGGGTTATGCGTTAGATATGGGGGATGGAAAGCAACCAAATCTTGATTTAAAACCAGAGTTTGAATCTAGTGGGGCAGGGCAATGGCTTTTGATGAATGCGCATCAATATGGTTTTGAAATGTCTTTTCCTCGGAATAATCGGCAGGGGGTTACTTATGAGCCTTGGCATTGGCGTTTTGTGGGTTCACCCCGTGCTAGTGAAATATTTAATGTTGCCCGTCAATTTGCCCAAAATTAAATGGTTATTAAAAGATTCATTCCATGATTAAGGTATCTAAAAATTCATGGTTTTTAATAATAATAATAATTTTTTAATAGTGTTATTTTTTTAGACAAAAAAGGGTATCCTAATATTAAACTATAAAATTATTTTTTATAGGAATTGGCAAAGAAAAAAGGTAATGGGCGATTACGAAGGGTTGCTGCGCGATCGCCTTTATACCCCAAAATTAAAATATACCCTCAATCGAGTAAAAGTGATGGCAGAAATAATTAACGGTCGCTACGAGATAATGGACACCCTTGGCAAAGGTGGATTTGGAGAAACATTCATCGCTAAAGATACCCAGATGCCCTCTGGAAAGTTGGTAGTCATCAAGAAATTAAAACCCCTAAACAGTGATACTGCTAACCTCGAATTAGTACAAAATCTATTCGCCAAAGAAGCTCAAGTATTAGAACAACTAGGGCAAAACTGCACCCAAATCCCCACCCTTTACGCCTACCTCATCGAAGACGGGGAATTTTACCTCATCCAAGAACATATCGAAGGAGAAAGCCTTGCGGATATAGCCACCATCAACTTTGCTCGGTGTGAAGCCATCCTCTCATCTTTGCTTAATACCCTCAAATATATCCATAGTCAGAATATTATCCACCGTGACATCAAACCCGAAAATATCATCATTCGCAAAAGCGATGGTTTACCCGTCTTAATAGACTTTGGGGCAGTAAAAGAAACCATGGGTGCCATGACAAGGAGTAACGGCTCCACCGTAAGCTCTGTGGTGCTTGGTACAAGGGGCTTTATGGCTCCCGAACAAAGTGCAGGAAGAACCCTCTTTAGTAGTGATTTATATGCCTTGGGTTTAACCATGATTTATGGACTCACAGGTAAATATCCCATCGAATTTGCCAATAACCCCCTCACAGGGGAACTAGATTGGGATAGCTCATTACCCAATATCCCAGCGCACCTTAAAACCGTATTGCAAAAAGCCATAAAAATGGAAGTGGGGCAAAGATACAATACCGCCCAAGATATGTACCTAGCTCTCCACCAAAGTCAAACTCAAAGCGTCTCCCAAGCCACCGTTTTAGTTGCTCCCAACAATAATGTAGGGGGAATGAACCCCTCTAGTTATAATCCCACCATGGTGGTATCCCCTTCAGGACAAAACTTTAACCAAGGCGGTGTTCCCCAGCCTGTTAGTGGTGCAAACTATAGCCAAGGTTATTATCAACAACCCCCGAATCAAGGTAATAATAACAATAAAAATAATATTATTGTCATTTTGTTAACGGCGATTCTCGTCGCCCTCGGAGTCTCTGGGGGCTTTTTTGCTATGGAACAAATGAGGGAAAATCAAGCAAAGTTAGACCGCATCGAACAAGAAAAAGCGGAAGCGGAACAAAAACTCATTGAGGAACAACAAAAAAGAGAGGAAGAAGAAGTAAGACGATTGGAGTCGGAAAGGTTAGCCTCAGAAGCGCAACAGGCTAGGCTTCGGGCTGAGGAAGAAAGAAGAAGGGCAGAGGAGGAAAGAAGAAGGGCAGAACAACAAGCAAGAAATACAACAAATATTTCTATTACCGATCCAATAAACCCTCAAACCTCGTCAGGAAATAACTCTGGTGTTAATAATCCAGATATTTCTAATGCTACTATTTACATTCATTACCAGTCGAATGAATCCACCGCTCGTTCCTTACAAAATCATTTAATTTCAAGAGGAGTGAGTATAGGGGGAGACATTGATCGAATTAATGGTATAAGGAAGAATGATATTCGTTATTCAAGTGCTTCTGCTTTACCCTTGGCAAGAGCAGTAAAAAATGAAATAGAATCATTCTACGCAAGTAGAGGTATTAGTAGAAATCTTGAAATGGTTGATTTATCAGCAAGAGGTTTTCAAACTCCAACTAATCAGATGGAAATATGGATTAATGACTAAGATATTTACAATTTTCATCATTTAAATAAAGGTATTATGAATACTGTTCTCGTTAACCGTTATGAAGTAATTAACATCCTTGGCAAAGGTGGATTTGGAGAAACATTCATTGCCAAAGATACCCAGATGCCTTCTGAAAAGTTGGTAGTTATCAAAAAATTGAAACCGATACATAATCAAACTGATAACCTCAATTTTTTACAAAAATTATTTGAAAAAGAAGCCCAAGTATTAGAACAGCTAGGGCAAAATTGCACCCAAATTCCTACCCTCTACGCCTCTTTCATAGAAGATGGTCAGTTTTACCTAATTCAAGAACATATAGAAGGAGAAAGTCTTGCAGATATAGGCATTATTAACTTTACTCGGTGTGAAGCCATTCTCTCATCCCTACTCAATACTCTTAAATATATCCATAGTCAGAATATTATTCATCGTGACATCAAACCAGAAAATATAATCATCCGTAAAAGTGATGGTTTACCCGTATTAATAGACTTTGGAGCAGTCAAAGAAACCATGGGTGCCATGACAAGGAGTAACGGCTCCACCGTAAGCTCTGTGGTGGTGGGTACAAGGGGCTTTATGGCTCCCGAACAAAGTGCAGGAAGAACCCTCTTTAGTAGTGATTTATATGCCTTGGGTTTAACAATGATTCATGGACTCACAGGAAAATATCCCATGGAATTTACCAATAACCCCGCCACAGGGCAACTAGACTGGGATAGCTCATTACCTAATATTCCAGCGCACCTTAAAACTGTATTACAAAAAGCCATCAAAATGGAAGTAGGGCAAAGATACAGTACCGCCCAAGATATGTATTTAGCCCTTCACCAAAGCCAAAGTCAAACCAATACCCAAAATACTGTTTTAGTTGCTCCTGCGAATAATAGAGGGGAGATGAATTCTTCTAGTTACAATCCCACGGTGGTGGTATCTCCTTCAGAGCAAAATTTTAGTCAAAGTTATTATCAACCTCCCAATAAAGGAAATAATAACAATATTATCGTTATTTTGTTAACTGCGATTCTTGTGGGTCTTGGTGTTTCAGGGGGGTTTTTTGCTATGGAACAAATGAGACAAAATCAAGCTAAATTAGATCGCATTGAGCAAGAAAAAGCAGAAGAAGAACAAAAACTAATTGAAGAACAAAACAGTCAAGGGGAAAATATAGAGTTTGATTCTCCTGCCCCCCCTATTAATAATAACCCCCCTATTAATAATACTAATAATCAACTGATCCGAGTTGTAGTTATGACAAATAATTCTGCTGACGAAATTATAATTAAGCAACTTTATCCTGATGCTTTTCGTTCCAACTATCAAGGACAGATGGTCTGGCAAGTAGGAGTGTTTCGTATTCATCAGAATGCAATACAAGCGGAACAAACTTTGATTAATGTTGGTTTGGATCCTATCCTAATCCCTCAAAATTTAAAATAATAGAGTATTTTTTTTATTTGGCTATTCATCTAATAAGCCCCATTATTTGTCGTAGCAAACATTACTAAAATTGTTTTCAAAATAATCCAAAGATCAAAAATAAAATTATTATTGATAACATAGTAAACATCCATTAAAACTCGACGGTTATAAGGAATATCATTTCTTCCTGAGACTTGCCATAAACCTGTTATACCCGGTTTTATTGTTAATACTTTTTCAATTTTGTTACCGTACATATAAAGCTCTTTAGGCACGAGAGGACGAGGTCCAACAATGCTCATATCTCCTTTTAAAACATTCAAAAATTGGGGAAATTCATCTAAACTTGTCGCTCTTAAAAATCTGCCAATCCAAGTAATACGAGGATCTTTTTTAAGTTTAAAATTACTTTCAAATTCAGCCCTTGTCTGGGGGCATTCTGCCAAAATTTGGTCTAATATTTGGTCAGCGTTATTGACCATGGTTCTATATTTGATACATTTAAAGGTTTGAAAATTTTTACCGACTCTTTCTTGATAGTAAAAAATAGGTCCGGGGGAGCTAGTCAAGATTAGCAGAGCAATGGTTAGGTAAAGAGGAAAACAAACTATTAATACTGTGGCAGAAAAGATAATATCAAATGCTCTTTTATAACGATAACGACTCGAAATAGTAGTCTGTGCGATCGCCCTTGAGCTTCTAAAACTACGCACAGGTTTTTTAAACAAAAATGGGGTATTGATGGTCATTGTTACTCCTCTGGTCACACCTAATTAATTATCATTGAATATCTCGATAATTGAGAGAAAATAGTTGATCTATTAATTTTGTTTTATTATTACTCAAAACTATGGTGTGTTGATTGTTTATTTTGCACTAAATTGGTCAATGGATTGATCGATGAATTTTTGGTATGACTTTTGGAATACCGAAAGACTAAATTTTTGAGCATTAATAAGGCAGTTTTCTGGATTAACATAGGGGGCTAAATTTTCAAAAGTATTAACCGCATTCACTAATGAATCTACGGTTTGAGAGAGAAAAAATATACCCGTGCCTGTATCCCGATTGGTTTGCATATCAATGACGGTTTCTAATGCCCCTCCCCCTCCGTAGGCAATGACAGGTGTACCACAGGCTTGAGCCTCGACGATGGCAATGCCAAAATCTTCACAAGCTCCGTAAATAAACGCTTTAGCCGAAGATAAATATTTTTTTAGGGTAATATCATCCACTGACCCCAAGAGGGTAATATTAGGCTTGGCAAGGGCTTTTATGGACTTAAATTCTGGACCATCCCCAATGACGACTAAAGGTTTACCTAGTTTATTAAACGCTTCTACGATCAAAGATACTTTTTTATAACTAACAAGACGGGATACAATTACGTAAAAATTTTCTTTCCGAGCCTCAAAGGGAAATTCATCCACTTGTACGGGAGGATAAATTACTTCCGCTTCTCGACGATAGCAACGCCATATCCTTCGGGCTGTATGACTGGAATTGGCAATAAAGTAATCTACTCGATGGGCAGAAATTACATCCCATTGTCTGATTTTGTGAAGAAGGTAACGGGCAACCAATCCTTTTAGGGGTGAGGTGCGTTGGAGATAGTCAAAGGTTAAGTCCCACGCATAGCGCATGGGGGTATGGCAATAGCAGATATGAAGTTGATCTGGTGTAGTAATAACCCCTTTTGCCACAGCATGGGAGGAAGATAACACTAAATCGTATTCCGTTAGATTTAACTGCTCAATGGCAATGGGTAATAAAGGTAAATAATTTTGGATGCCATTTTGACTAAAGGGAAAATTTTGTAGAAAGGATGTTCTTATTTCCCGTCCATAAAGATAACTTTGGGGATTAGAAGACTCAAAATCAATGAGTGCATATAGTTGAGCATCTATTAACTGTAAAATCTCTTTCACCACTAATTCTGAGCCTCCCGTGGCTTTGGGAGTTAACCATTCATGGACTAAGGCTGTTTTCATGAAAACCTAGAATTCATCATTACCAGAATTGTATCTTTCATTGTCCCGTTTTGAGCCTAATAAATCAAGACGATCAACTCTAATGATGGGTTTTGAACGATTTACTCCTGTGTTGCGATCGCTCCAGGTATCAATTTTTAAAGATCCCTGAATACCAATTAAACTACCCTTTTTAGTATAGTTACCGGCCACCTCCGCAGTTTTTCCCCAAATTTCTAGCTCAAACCAATCAGGGCCTTCATCTCTTTTACTAGGGCGATTTACCGCTAGGGTGAGACGACATTTTACGCTCCCAGAGTCAAAGTAACGAACCTCTGGATCTGTACCCGTACGACCTACTAAATTGACGATATTTAGACTCATTTTCTTTTGCCTATGCTCCGATGATGTACTAATATCTTACTACATTTTTTTTGTTAATCATCAATTAAATAATCACGGCAAATAGTTTTCATCGGGGGGTAAATTAGCCCCATGGGCGGCTTCAAAGGCAAGGCGATCGCACCTTTCATTTTCCTTATTACCAGCATGACCCCTAACCCAGATAAATTCTACCTCGTGTTTGCGACATAGCGGCAATAAATCTGCCCATAAATCAGGGTTTTTAGCCTTTTCCTTTGCATTACGCATCCAACCATTTTTCTCCCATTTCTGAGCCCATCCTTTACTGATGGCATTTACCACATATTGAGAGTCGGTGTACAGCCTAACTTGACATTTTTTCTTGAGGGTACGTAATCCAGCAATGACCGCAAAAATTTCCATACGATTATTCGTGGTTAAATTAAACCCTCCCGACAACTCCTTACGATGATCTCCATATAGTAACACTACCCCATACCCCCCGGCTCCCGGGTTGTGTAAACAAGAGCCATCGGTGTAAATCTCTACTTGTTGTAACTCTTGATTATTCATTCCCATTACCCTTAAATACTCTACTCATCTGACTATTGATCAAATCGGTGATTGCTTTTTCATAATTAGAGGCGATCGCCAATAGAATCCCCCCAAAAATATACCACGGTAAAGGAGCAATAAAACTTTTTACCCATAGCCCAAACTGAGCCAAAACAAACAGTAAAACAAATAAAACAAACCAAGCCTTCATTCTTAACCCTCACTCCTCACAACTGCTCACAATGTAACATGATACTAACTCAAGTTGATAAAAAATCTTCCCCCTTCACCTAGAAGAAAGAAGACAAAATGAACTACAGCAATCCGCTACTCTGAGATTGCTGTTTCTGACGCTTCTTTGCAGACATCTGCTTTTTCGCCCCAAGTTGCCTCATACTTCCGCATTCGGTAGAGCTTGACGACTCTGCATCTAAAGAGGCACGTTCCAT
>NZ_JBSZCP010000046.1:0-20847 GCF_054166785.1 Cyanobacterium sp. | reverse complement strand
CTCTTACTATGTTTCCAGTACAGGGGGAGCTACTATCGAAAAGCTCAAACAGTACATAAAGAATCAGGAAGGAGGGAAATAAAATTGGGTGTTGCTATCCTTCCCCAATCCGCTATGCTGAGATTGGAGACTGTCGCAACGGACGTTCAACCCTTATTGAGCAAAAACCAGAGAAAAATAACCCATCGAATACCCAGTATCTAGCCATGGAAAAATCGCCTATACTTAATACATGGCAAGTAACGAAAATATTCTAACCATGTATCAAGAAGAATCCTTAGTAAGGAGAAAACCAAAAGCCCCTCCAGAAAGACGAGCATACGCTTTTTTAGTGGATTTTGTCTTGGTATGGCTAATTTCTTCCTTAGTGAGTGATGTTTTTGCAGAATTTTTGGTTTTTATACTACTTTGGTTAGTTTTAAGGGTGATTGTGGTGGATAAAAATCAAGGTCAAAGTTTGGGTAAATGGGCTTTTGATTTAAAAATAATAGATGTAAAATTGAGTCGTCGTCCATCTCTTCTTAACCTCACAAAAAGGGAACTAATTTTAAGCATAGTGTCATTTTTAGCAATGATAGGGTTAAAAATTAATTTTCAAAATTTTATCTCCCTGCTATTGTTTTTAGCCCCCATAATTATCGATGGTTTTACCGCCCTTACCGATGAAGACTACAATCAAGCATTTCACGATCGCATTGCCAACACTATCATAATACAAACAAAAAGAGGATATTCCCTCGATTTACGCATCAAAAAATGGACAAAAGAAGCTCAAAAAGCATGGCAGAAAAATAAGAAAAAGGTCAGATAAAACGATACAATCAGAAAGTTGACATCGTACCATTATCACTTGCATGGGAAAAGTAGAGATTATCGGTTTAGGCAAATCAGGTATCGGCGCTGCAAAGTTACTCAAAAAAGTAGGCAAGGAAGTAACCATCTATGATGCCCGTGAATCGGATAGTTTTCGTCAAATAAAACAAAATTTAGCCCAAGAAAATATCACTGTGGAGTTAGGGCAAAATCTCCCCCTAAATTCTGATAATCTTCCCGAATTAATTGTGGTTAGCCCGGGAGTCCCTTGGGATATTCCTATTTTGCAAGAAGCAAGGGCAAAAGGTATTCTTACCATGGGAGAGATGGAATTGGCATGGCGTTACCTCAACTCTTCTCCATGGATTGGCATTACTGGCACGAATGGTAAAACTACTACCACGGCATTAATTGAGGCGATGTTGAAGGCTGGTAATATCAATGTTTGTGCCTGTGGAAATATTGGTTATGCGGCTTCGGAGTTGGCATTAGAATCTTTGGATAATCCCCCTGAATGGGTAGTGGCAGAAATTAGTAGTTATCAAATTGAGTCTAGTGTGGAATTAGCTCCTAAAATAGGAGTATGGACTACTTTTACTCCTGATCATTTAGAACGTCATAAAACCCTGAATAACTATTGTTCCATTAAAGCTCAACTTTTGGAACGCTCCCAGAGCAAAATTTTTAATGGTGATGATGCCTATATACGCAATTTAGGTTTGGAAAGGGATTGGAAAAATGCTTATTGGACGAGTGTAAGGGGAAAAGATTTTTTACTGGGGGATGAGAGTCGGGGAGTTTTTCTTCAAGATAGCTGGATTGTGGCTTTTGGGGAATTGATTGCCCCCGTATCACTGTTTAAAATGGTGGGAAGTCATAATCAACAAAATCTATTATTGGCGGTGGCGGCGGCTAAATTAGCAGGGGTGAGCAAAAGTGCGATCGCCCATACCATCACTTCTTTTTCTGGGGTAGTCCATCGCCTAGAGTTAATCAAAACCATTGACGGAGTTGATTATATTAATGATAGTAAAGCAACTAATTATGATGCCGCCCAAGTGGGCTTAGAGTCTGTAGCATCTCCCGTTATTCTCATCGCTGGAGGAAAAGCCAAGGAAGGGGATGACAAGGCTTGGATTAATGTCATTAAGCAGAAGTGTAAAGCGGTATTACTAATAGGGGAAGCCTCGGATTTGTTTGCCTCTCGTTTAGAAGAGGAAGGGTATAACTATTTTTATAAAGTGGGTGATATGGGTAATGCCATTGTTAAAGCCCAAGAGTTAGCGAAGGAAACCTGCTCGAAAGTGGTGTTACTTTCCCCCGCCTGTGCTAGTTTTGATCAATATAACAGTTTTGAGGAACGAGGGGAAGACTTCCGCAATTTAGTTAATTCTCATTAATGCTGAAAAAGTAGGAAGTGGGCAGTGGTAAGTGGGAAGTGGATAGTGGATAGTGGGCAGGAAATTCCCATTACTCATTACTCATTACTCATTACTCATTACCCGTGTCTTTGCTGATGCCATTGCCATGCGTGGTGGATGATGGTTTCAATGTCGGGGTATTGGGGTTGCCAATTAAGGATTTGATGGGCTTTAGCACTACTTCCTACCAGTATAGGTGGATCTCCCACTCGACGATCGCCCTTTACCACTTTAAAATCTCGTTGAGTAACTTTTTTAGTAGCCTCAATAACTTCTTTGACGGAAAAACCACTACCATTCCCAAGGTTAAAGATGTTACTTTTGCCCCCCTGTAATAAATAATCTAACCCTAAAAGGTGGGCTTGGGCTAAGTCGGTAACATGGATATAATCCCTAATACAGGTACCATCGGGGGTATCATAATCATCCCCAAAAATGGTGATACTATCTCTTTTCCCTAGGGCTGTGTATAAAACCAGGGGAATAAGGTGGGTTTCTGGATGATGATCTTCCCCAATCATACCATCCGGATCTGCCCCGGCGGCGTTGAAATAACGAAAGGCTACATATTCCCAACCATAGGCTCGTTGAAAGTCTGCTAACATTTTTTCGATGACTAATTTGGTATAACCATAGGTATTGATAGGATTTTGGGGGTGGGTTTCGGGAATGGGAATCGTTTCAGGCATTCCATAACTGGCACAGGTGGAAGAAAATACCATCTTTCTCACCCCTGCTGATTCCATGGCTTCGAGGAGGTTGAGGGTGGATACTACGTTATTTTGATAATATTTGGCGGGGTTTTTCATGGATTCCTCTACATAGGCATAGGCGGCGAAATGGATTACCCCTTCGATGGCATATTCTTGGAATAGTTTATCTAGTAAGGGGCGATCGCCCAAATCCCCTATAATAAGATTAACGTCAAGTTTTTCTGCTATATCTTGATGACCATAGACTAGATTATCTAAAACAATTAACTCATATCCTTGATCTTTCAATAACTTTACCGTATGAGAACCAATATAACCAGCGCCCCCCGTTACCAAAATTGCCATAGATTTTTGACCGTTTATTAAACAACTTTTTTATTATAAAATGGCAAAAGTAAAACTAGATAACATTAGCCGAAAAATCAATCAAACTACCATCGTCGAAAATATTAGTTTTGAAATTCCTGATGGAGAATTATGGGTATTAGTAGGGCCCTCTGGGTGCGGAAAATCAACAATTCTCAGGAGTATATCGGGCTTAGAGGCTATCAGTGGAGGAAATTTATATTTTGATGATGTGTTGGTAAACCAAATACCAGCGAGGGAAAGAGATGTGGCGATGGTATTCCAAAACTATGCCCTATATCCCCATCTAACGGTGGCTCAAAATTTGGGTTTTGGTTTAAAAATGCGTAAAGTTAGCCCTTCCATCATCGAGGAAAAAGTTAATTTTGTTTCTCAAATTCTTAACATAAATCATCTTCTCGGGCGTAAACCCAAACAACTATCGGGGGGACAACAACAACGGGTGGCATTAGGTAGGGCAATTATTCGGCAACCCCAAGTCTTTTTACTCGATGAACCTTTATCTAATCTTGATGCTAAACTAAGGGAACAAACTCGCACGGAATTAAAAAAACTCCATCAGCAGGTGGGTATTACTACTATTTATGTTACCCATGATCAAGTGGAAGCTATGACTCTGGGCGATCGCATTGTAGTATTAGATCAAGGAATAATACAGCAAATAGGCACTCCAAAGGAAATTTACAATAGTCCAGCTAATCGTATGGTAGCTACTTTTCTGGGCAGTCCTCCCATGAATATTATTCCCGTTACCCATACCGAAGAAAAATTATTAATCGGTGAAACACAGTTTTTAAGTCTATCTCCTCATATCTTACAAAAGTTTCCTTTAAACTCAAAAAAAAGTTGGGATTTGGGTATTCGTCCTGAATTTATAACAATTAATACCCCAGAAAATTCTATTAATAATCTTAAAATTAAGATCGATATTATTGAGCCTTTAGGGAAAGAAATGTTAGTCAGAGGAACGATTTTGCACAGTAATATTCCCCTAAGTTTTCAACTACCTATTAATTATAATATTGATGTTAATGATGTTATTTTGGTTCAATTAGATGAAGACAAAATTCTATTTTTTGATACCATTACGGGGGAAAAAGTATCAACAATTTGATTGAGAAGGTAGAAAAGAAAAGATCAAACCTAAATTAATACCTTACTTTTCATTGAGCTTAATGCACCGTGGATTGTACATTAATATTAACGATTAGTTATTATTTTAAAATTTTATGTTAGCCAAAAGAATATTACCCTGTTTAGATGTCAACGCAGGAAGAGTGGTAAAAGGAGTTAATTTTGTGGACTTAAAGGATGCGGGAGATCCTGTGGAGTTAGCCAAGGTATATAATGATGCTGGGGCAGACGAGTTAGTTTTTTTAGATATTACCGCAACCCATGAGGGCAGAGACACCATCATTGATGTAGTTTATCGCACTGCCGAGCAAGTTTTTATCCCCTTAACCGTGGGAGGAGGCATCAAAACCCTTGATAATGTTAAAGATTTGTTGAGGGCAGGGGCAGACAAAATTAGTATCAATTCCACCGCCGTAAAAGATCCTGATTTTATTAATCGTGCCAGCGATCGCTTCGGTTGTCAATGTATTGTGGTAGCCATTGACGCAAGAAAGAGGGAAAATCCTGATAACCCGGGTTGGGATGTCTATGTGCGTGGGGGTAGAGAAAACACGGGTATCGATGCTCTTTGGTGGGCTTCTGAGGTGGCTAAAAGGGGGGCAGGGGAGTTACTTGTTACCAGTATGGACGCTGACGGCACCCAGGGGGGGTATGATTTGGAGTTGACAAGGGCGATCGCCCAGAGAGTAGAAATCCCCGTTATCGCTTCGGGAGGGGCAGGAAATTGCCACCATATTTACGAAGCATTCAGTGAAGGGAAAGCCGAAGCCGCCCTCCTTGCATCCCTATTACACTATGGGCAATTAACCGTAGGAGAAATAAAAGACTATCTCCGTGGTCAAAAAATTCCCGTCCGCAACCTCCATTAATCATAAAATCTTGGTAGATGGGAGTGATATAATAGATTTTAGTAGTGAAAATATTTGCTATTTATTTTTTTTGCATACTCATTAAATCACAGTAGAATCTATGGTCAGTTTGGAACAAGTCAAACAAATGATTCAGTCTCAATTACCTGATGCAGAGGTTGTCGTAAGGGATTTGACAGGGGGAGGAGACCATTTAGAGGCGATCGTTATTTCTCAAGAATTTGAAGGAAAAACCAGAGTTAAACAACATCAGCTAGTTTATGGTGCTTTAAATTCTCAATTACAATCTGAGGCAATCCACGCCCTCGCCCTCAAAACTTTCACCCCCGAAACATGGGCAACAGCTAGTAAATAAGTATTACTTGTTCTAAGTTTTTCAGTTTGAGAAAATAACACTACCTTTTGAATCAATTACTTTGACCAATTATTTAATAACACAACTATGACACCTGAACTAAAACAACGTATTGACGAAATTATCCAAAGTTCCCCCATTGTGGTTTTTATGAAGGGTAATAAATTAATGCCCCAATGTGGTTTTTCTAACAATGTGGTACAAATTTTAAATACTTTAGGTGTACCTTTTGAAACTTTTGATGTTTTGGCTGACTATGATATTCGTCAAGGAATTAAAGAATATTCTAACTGGCCCACCATTCCCCAAGTATATGTTAATGGTGAACTGGTAGGGGGAAGCGATATTTTAATTGAACTCTATCAAAGCGGTGAATTGCAACAAATGATTGAAGTTGCTTTGGCATCATAAACCCTTGACGATTGACAATTGAAAGTTATGGTTTCGGTGGGCATTGCCCACCCTACTATGGTTAACTAGCTTTGGCGAGATAAACGACTGCCCCAAGGCTAGAAGCCATTTCATCGGGGGAGATTTTACCATCATGGTTAATGTCCATCGCATCAAATACGGCATCTGCCCCTGCCCATTCTTCTCTACTGATAAAGCCATCTCCATCTAAATCATAGACATGAAATATATCTTCGATGGCATGGTTTAATGTATCATTACCCTCAATTCTCGCTAAACGGGCAGTGAGTAAACTTTCAAGGGTTTCGAGGGCTTTGGTAAATCCTTTAATACCTTCATCTAACTTATCATTGGCCATGATGTCCTTATCGTGCATTTCATCGAAGGTAGCTTTATCAACGGTAATTTTTTTGATTTCAAGGGAAGAAGCAACCTCTGGGCATAGTTTACGGGGTAATTCTCCCTCAGTATTTTTGAGATTTTGTAATAGTTGAGGAGAGATAGTCAGCAAGTCACATCCTGCTAATTCGGTAATTTCGCTAATGTTACGGAAACTAGCACCCATCACCTCGGTTTTATAACCAAATTTTTTATAGTAGTTATATATCTCTGTAACTGATTGTACCCCCGGATCATCTGCTCCTGTATATTCTTTCCCAGTATTTTTTTTGTACCAATCAAGAATCCTACCCACAAAAGGAGAAATGAGGGTTACTCCTGCCTCGGCGCAGGCTACCGCTTGATGGAAACCGAATAAGAGAGTTAAATTACAGTGGATGCCTTCCTTTTCAAGTATTTCTGCGGCTTTAATACCTTCCCAAGTGGACGCAATTTTAATTAACACTCGCTCTTTATCAATGCCTGCTTTTTCATAAAGGGAAATAAGATAACGAGCTTTGGCAATAGTACCCTCTGTGTCGTAGGATAGACGAGCATCAACTTCGGTGGAAACTCTACCCGGTACAATTTCTAAAATTTTGGTACCAAAGGATACGGCTAACCAGTCAATGGCGAGTTTAATTACTTTTTCGACGGGGGCTTTTTCCCCTAATTCTTCTCTGGCTTTTACTAGGGTATCATCGACAATACTTTGGTATTCTGCCATCTGGGCAGCGGTGGTAATCAGAGATGGGTTGGTGGTGGTATCTCTGGGGGTAAATTTTTCGATCGCCCCTATATCTCCTGTATCGGCTACTACGATGGTATATTGGCGTAATTGTTCTAATAAATTAGTCATTTTTTCCTCCTATGGGGTTTTTTTGACCAAATATTGCTACTCGTAAATTTATGTGAGTATATATTTCGGGTTTGTCTTTTTGATCTTAGCAACAAAAACAAAAGGGAGAACGATTGATAATTAAGGCTGAGTTACTTTTTCCCATCAGCGATGTGTAATTTAACCTCAAAAAATAAATTCTTCTCACCATTCTCTATTGCCCATTGCTTATTCCCTACCCTTACAAAAATTAAGTTTTGTAAAAAAAACTAAACCATGCAGTCCACTAGAGAGTTTACGCTGAAATGAGTGAGCAAAAACAAGAGTAAGTAAGTAATGGTTAGGAATGTACAGGAAAAAGAAACCCTTAAACTAGAGGGCATGGGCTGTGCAGCCTGTGCGGGAAAAATTGAAAGTTCTATCAATAAGGTTTTAGGGGTAGAGGAATGTATGGTTAATTTTGCTATTGCGGAAGCGACGGTGAAATATAACCCTCAACAAACCACCCTCAAAAATATTATTAAAGCGGTACAAAATGCTGGTTATCAGGCTTTTCCATTGCCCCCTGATGGCATAAATCCCGAACAAGAGGCGATCGCCCACAAACGTCATGAGAAGATATTATTAAATAGATTAATTATCGGTACAGTTATCAGTATTATTTTGATGATCTCATCATTACCGATGATGACAGGGCTAGACATACCTTTTATTCCCATGTGGTTTCAAAGCCCTTTATTACAGCTAGTTTTAGCCACCCCCGTTTTATTCCTGTGCGGACAATCCTTTTGGCAAGGTGCGATCGCATCTATCCGCCACGGTAGCGCCACCATGGACACCCTTGTATCCCTCGGCACAGGGGCAGCTTACTTCTATTCCCTATTCGTCACCTTCTTCCCCGAAGTCATCGAAAGAGAAGGCATCCATGCCATGGTATATTACGAAACCGCCGCCGTCATTATCACCCTCCTCCTCCTCGGAAAATTACTCGAACATCGAGCCAAAAGACAAACCTCCGAAGCCATTACCCAACTCTTGCAACTAGGGGCAAAAACCGCTCGGGTAATCAAAGACGGAAAAGAGCAAGATATTCCCATCGAAACAGTACAACTAGATGACATTATCTTAGTACGCCCCGGGGAAAAAATTCCCGTAGATGGCATCATCACCCAAGGAGAATCATCCATCGATGAAAGCATGGTGACAGGGGAATCCGAAGCCGTGCGCCGTCGGGAAGGGGAAGAAGTAATTGGTGCTACCATCAACAAAACAGGTAGTTTTCAATTCAAAGCCACAAGGGTAGGAAAAGACACCGTTTTAGCTCAAATTGTCGAACTGGTGAAACAAGCCCAAGGCAGTAAAGCCCCCATCCAAAAATTAGCCGATCAAATTACCTCATGGTTTGTCCCTGTAGTGATTATAATTGCCATAATTACCTTCCTTGCTTGGTGGTTAATGGGCGGTAACTTTACCTTTGCCCTCATTGCCTCCGTTACCGTATTAATTATCGCTTGTCCTTGCGCCCTCGGTTTAGCCACCCCCACATCAATCATGGTAGGTACGGGATTAGGAGCAAAACAGGGTATCTTAATCAAAGATGCAGGGAGTTTAGAGTTAGCCCACCGCATCAAAACCATCGTCCTCGACAAAACAGGTACTTTAACCCAAGGAAAACCCGTCGTTACCAACTTTATCACCCTTAAAGGTAGTGCCTTTGAACAAAGTATTTTACAGCAGGTGGCAACCCTCGAAAAAAATTCCGAACACCCCCTAGCAGAAGCTATTGTGACTTATGCTCAAAAACAAGAAATTTCCCTTGATGAGAAGGTCATAAACTTTGAAGCCATCTCAGGGTGTGGGGTACAAGGTTTTATTGATGGTCATTTTATCCAAGTGGGTACTCAAAAATGGTTTGAGGAGTTGGGTATTGATACGCTTAAGTTAGAAAATATTGCCCCAGAGGAGGTATTTACGAAGACTAACGCATGGATAGCCATTGATCAAGAAATTGAGGGCTTAATGGCACTCTCTGATGCCCTTAAGGAAACGTCCAAGGAAGCGGTGCAACAACTGCAAAAACAAGGTTTAGAGGTGATCATGTTAACGGGGGATAATCAACGCACCGCCGAAAAAATTGCCTCCGAAGTGGGTATTCGTCGTTTCTTTGCCCATGTACGCCCCGAGGATAAAACTGACAAAATTCGTGAAATACAGCAAAAAACAGGTCATCTAGTAGCGATGGTGGGGGATGGTATTAATGATGCCCCTGCCCTAGCTCAAGCGGATGTAGGTTTTGCCATTGGTACAGGGACAGACGTGGCGATCGCCTCTAGCGATATTACCTTAATTTCAGGGGATTTAAAAACCATCGTCAGCGCCATAAAACTAAGCAAAGCAACCATGGCAAACATTAAACAAAACCTTTTCTTTGCCTACATATACAACGTCATTGGAATTCCCGTAGCAGCGGGGGTGTTTTATCCCTTCTTCGGACTACTATTAAACCCCATTATTGCAGGGGCCGCCATGGCATTTAGTTCCGTTTCCGTAGTTACCAATGCCTTGAGACTCCGTAAAACCAAACTTTAGGACAATAAAAAAACAAGGGGTTTAAACCCCTTGCCACTCCACAAACTAAAAAACAATCTTGCCAACAACCTACGAAAACAAACAATATCCATCATTTATAGTCTTCTTCTTCCCCTTTCAAGGGTAGATACCGAAGGCAAAAAGGTAGGGATTTAGGGGGCAAAACAACAAAATTACGAATTCGACACCGAAAATTAAGAAAACCCCTTAATTATCCATTCTTCATTATCAATTATCAATTACCTAGTGTTTTCCGTGAAAACGAATACCAAGGAAAAGATCATAAAGAAAACTACCAAAATTTTTACCATTCATTAAATCTAAAGATTGATCACAACCTTTAGCATCTAAAATGGGTTTTGCCGCATAATAGGCAGATTGATATTTATACCAAGGAATAGAAGGCCAGAGATGATGAATTAAATGATAATTCTGTCCTAAAATTAAAACATTTAACACTTTACCCGGATAAACCCTTGCATTTTTCCATCGATTGGTTTCCTTAAAAGGACGATGGGGTAAATAATCAAAAAATAGTCCTAATGCAATGCCCACCACCAAAGCTGGTACAAACCAAAAATTCATCACATAGCCAATAAAACCATAGTGAATTCCCAAAAAAACAATGGTGAATAGGAATAGACGACTTAAAAACCATTCCAAAAGCTCATACTTACGCCACAACTTGCGTTTAAAGAAAAATATTTCATGGTAAAAAAACCTAGCGGCAATCATCCATAACGGACCTCCCGTAGAGACAAAATGATCAGGATCATTCTCAGGATCGTTAACATGGGCATGATGTTGTAAGTGTACCCTTGTAAATACGGGGAATGCAAAACCCAACATTAAAGCACTGCCATGACCTAAAATAGCATTTATAATACGATTGCGGTGTCCACTGTTGTGGGAAGCGTCATGGATTACAGTACCGGAGATATGCAAGGCTAAAACATTGGCACAAAAACAAGCCCAGCCCGGAAAACCCCATAAAAAATAACCACAAGTTGATGTAGTGATTAGTAAAATTGCACAGATAAACATAATGACATTAGGGTTAAAGCCATCGGGTGCTTTTAAAAACTCTTTTGGTATTGTTGTTTTCAATACAGATGCGGACGACTGCATTGCTGATGTTTTCTCCTTCCTTTTATAATTTATTTCCTTGTGGTAGTTTACAATATTTTTGACTACTCCGTAAAGTTTTGTAAATTAATTTCAGGCACAAATCGCCCTTACTGATAGTAATAATCCTTTGCTTGATAGCTAACTTTTTTTTGTTTTTAATTTTGTCAATACTTTCATCACAAAAAATAGAGTATCAGATGCACTAAAGCATTTATTTTAGGCAGACACATTATACTACTTAGGACGTTAATTATTTTTCAGTTATGATCGCTATTTTCTTCAGAACTGCTAAGCCGAAAAAGCTATTTTATGCTATTTGTGATAGACCATTTAAAAAAAATTTATGGTTAATTTTGTTTTCTATAGGAGGTAACATTACCGCTAGCATTACTCATGGTCATTTCATCTCCTTCGATGGATATTTTGAGAACTAATGGTCCAGCAAAAGCACCTATGGCACCCCCGACATTAATTTTTACAGTTTCTCGATCTAAAAATTCATAATCTCCACTGTAGCTGATACCGTAACTTGCGCCTGAGATAGTACCGTCTGCAAAAAATTCCATGTGGCTGTTAGAAGCCCCTACCTCTGTCCAACGTCCTCTTATGGCTCTTTCAGGGCTTATCAAAGCACAGGATGACACCATGGATACAACCACTACGGCGGAGGGGAATAGATATTTATTGATCATCAGATTTTCACTCTTTTTTCAAATTTTATCAAATTTGTTGCATAGAGAGTATTTCTTTGACTGTGGGGACGATGGATAGAGGAGATGGCTTGTTGAATGGTTTTAACCTCTAAACAGGTACCTCCTTTTGCCCCTGCCATGGTGGTAATATGTTCTTCCATGAGGGTACCGCCAATGTCGTTGCAGCCCCATTGTAAGGCTTGTAATGCGCCTTCTAGTCCTAGTTTTACCCAGCTGGGTTGATGGTTGGAAATGATGTCTCCCAATACTATACGGGAGACGGCGGTTAATACTAGGGTAGCTTTTAAATCGGGTTGATTTCTGCCTACTCTGTGGCGTAGGGGTTTGGGGGCTTCTTCTCCCACGAAGGGCAGTAGGATAAATTCGGTTATTTTGGCTGGATAATCGTTTATGATAGCGGTTTCCTGGAGCGATCGCACTTTAAATAAATGCTTTAATTGTTGCTCTGGGGTTTCGATGTGTCCGCATAGCATGGTGCTAGTGGTGGGTACCCCGAGACGATGGGCGGTGGAAATAATTTCCATCCATACGGAACTATTTATTTTTTCAGGACAAATAATTTTTCTTACCCTATCATCTAAAATTTCTGCGGCAGTACCAGGCATGGAGCCTAAACCATGATCTCGAAAAGCGATGATTACATCCCTAAAGCTCAGGTTATCTTGACGGGCAACAAATTCAATTTCTTGGGGTGAAAATCCGTGTAAATGTAATTGAGGAAAATTATTTTTAATATTTTTAATTAGCTGTAAATAATACTTTAAACTACTTCCTTGAATTTGAGCGTAAGGATTTAACCCCCCCTGCATACATATCTCTGTGGCATCTAAATCTATAGCCTGTTGACATTTGCTTAAAATAGTTTCAATATCTAACCAAAAAGATCCTTCCTCATTTTCATCCCTTCTAAAGGCACAAAAACTACAATGTTGCTCACAAATATTTGTAAAATTTATATTTCTATTTATTACATAAGTAACCGTATCTCCGACTTGTTTTTTTCTTAAATAATCTGCTTTTTTTTGTAAGTTATCAAGGTTAATATTTTGATAATTTTTTAAAATGTTTAAAAGTTCTTTTTTTTCATATCCAGAATTATTATCATTCAGCATCACTTTAATATAGTAATTCCATATTTTTTTATAACTAGACCTAGGTTTTAACAAGGGGTTTAAACCCCTTGCCTCGTACCTCAACACCTTGCTTTATAACCCAAACCTTTGACCTTTTATCAACCCTAGATAGTTAATAAACCAGAAGGATTAACCGATAATAAATCTCTGCGTTTCAAACCCTCTTGATGGAGAATACCATTAGCCGATAACAAACCACTACTAATAGCCCTTTCCATTAAACCGCAAGGAAAAGGCATTTTTACCCAATCCCCTGCAAACATAAGGTTTTTAAGTTGGGTTTCCGTAACAGGGCGTTGCTCAAAACTATTGGGGGGATACCCTGAGAAGTTTTTCTGGTTTACCAGTTGTTTATGGAGTATTTTGGCATCTTCTAGGGCTGGAACAATTTCTCTTAATTCTTTCTCAAAGGTTTCCAAGATTAACTCTTGGGTTGGAAATTCTTTTTCTTTGTAACAATAGGAATGCAACTCCACTACACTTCCCCCTGTTTTCTGCGCCCAAGCGATATATTCATTTTGGATGCGGTGATATAAACAAATGCTGTCGGTGAGGGAGTATCCTGATAATGAGGCGAAATTACTATGTTCCCAATCAAAGTCTTTATCTAGCCAAAACCTAGCCACAGCAAAGGGATCAGACAATGGCAGTTGTTCAACTTGGGCTTGGGTAGTGCCACAGGTATCCCCATCTACTTCCATCAGGTTGAATAGGTGTTTTACCCCCGGCACATCGGCAGCGATGACAAAATAATCAGCTTCTAACACTTCAGGTTTGAGGTTATCGTCACCGTTATTGGCGATGAGTTGAATTTGGTCATCTTTTTGTGCAATGACGGTATAGGTGTTTAAACTACGTTTAGCAGGGCCTTGTAGTAATGTTCCATCATTTTCGTAGAGGGCGGAATGGCAAGGACATAAAAATTTACCATCTTCTTGTTTATTAACGGTACATCCTTGATGGGTACAGCTGAGGGAAATTGCTTGTTTTGTATCCTTGGTAACGGCAAAGAGGCGATCACCCGCACCATAATAATTATATTGCTCATCTTCCAATAAAGGATTGGCACTGACCCAAAAAGGAACACTACTTTCCCCTTGCCCTTGATAATATTCGAGGGAAGTAATTTTATCCCCATCACACTTTATCTTACTAACATTCGCCTCCGTTACCACGGTACCACCATTATCAATGATAGTCTGCGCGATAGGATTAACCAAACTCGTACCCATATCATCCACAGTGCCATTAAACGCTAACCCTTCGGGATTACCAAAAAAGTAAAAATGGAAAAACTGCATTAGTTCGCCCGTACTAAGCATATCAGGGGCATTGAGAGAAGACTTCGCAAAAGGTAAAAAATATAAATCAAATAACCCTTGGGGAATGCCCTTCGCCGCCCAATCTTTGACGGAAATATTATCTAACTCATTGTAAGTATTAGGAATTTTAAACCCCGCAATCGTCCTAAAAACCCGCCAATGTTCAGGATTTGCCAAGTTAATTCCCCAATGGAGAGCGTTATCACTGGAAATGGCTAAATCAACAATATTCCAAGGAAAAGCCGAATGACTGGGGCGAAAATTCTCAGGCTTATATTGATTATCCTTAAACACCACGGAATAAAAGTCAAGGGATTTAAAATTGTCAGTAATATTTATCTCACTAACAATGCTTTTAAGATTATAGTATTGGGGAAAAAAGCCATGGAAACCATGTTCCATCCTAAACTTTTCATCCCCTACCTGAATATCCCAACTAGCAATCTTCCCGCCTAATTGGGGCGATTTTTCTAGCAACGTAACGATAAAACCCCTTTGGCTTAATTCATAGGCAGAAGCCAACCCCGCTAAACCTCCACCAATGACAACTACTTTCTTTTTTTTGGTTAAATATCGAGGTAAATCTAGGGTATCTCCTTTATGGATGGTTGGCTGTGGTTTTGCTACCCTAGAATAACCGACAAGTCCGAGAATACTACTGAAGGCAAAAAATTTTAATAAACTGCGACGGGAAAAACGACTATTCATGAAAAAAATGAAAATAATGACTAAAAAACTTAATATTACTTTACCAAATTATTAAATTCAAATGATAAAAATTAATGAGAATTTCTCAAAAAACTTTGATAATTTGCTATTAACGCTATTGAGTTTGTAAATAGGTTAAAAATTCGATTAATTCTTCGTCTGATAATAGATGACGGGATTTTTTCCCATAGGTTTCAAGTAAATATTTTTTACCTTCTTCCTGAGTCCAACCTAATCTTTTTAATTCTATGGTAGTTTGATCTATTACTTGGCTAAAATCAACGGCATCACTCAAATCAAAATTGTTATTTGAGGGGGAGATAATTGGTTCTGGTTTTTCTTCTTCTGGTTGATAGGATAAAGGTAATTCTGGAGTGTCAGAGACGGTTTTTTCAGACTCTACTTCTTGATTAGTTGAAATAATGGTTTCGGTAATGGGATTAGTTTCAGGAATGATAGTCTCTTGGAGAGGAATGGGGTTAGTAGTTTCAGGAATGATAGTCTCTTGGGGCGCAATAGGATTTAATTCTGGCTCTGGAAATGGTGTTGGTTTTTCTTTTTTTTGAGGTGGGATGGTAGAAGAGGATTTTTTTTCTTCAGCTATGGCTGGAGTCGTAGTTGCTTTGGGAGATGGGGAAGAATTGGAGGTATTTTTTTTGGGAATGGTAATATTTTGAGAAAGGGAAGGAATAGTTGCTTTGTTTATGAGTGTCAAAACTCTTTCACGGGCTTTATCTTCAGCTTCTTCTACCGTATGGGCGCTAGCTAGGGCGCTACCGAGGATTTTGTTTTCTTGTGTTGCTTTTACCTTTACTATATATTGACCGTGATCGATGGTAATTAGTTTACTGGTTAAGACAATATTACTATTCATAGATGATTTTGGTTAAAGAAAAAGGGAAATCAAACACCACTAATATAGTCGTTTCGGTGCGATTTTCCCTCTATCTTATTATTTATTCTTGATTAATTCTTGCTAATTCATTAAATAATTAGTAAAAATGTTCTGAGAATTAAGTCTTAGGCGTTAGCTAGATTTTGAGCGACAAAATCCCAGTTTACCAATTTACCTAAGAAATCATCAATGTAAGCAGGACGCTTGTTTTGATAATCTAGGTAGTAAGCGTGTTCCCATACATCCATGGTGAGGAGGGGAGTTTGCCCTGCGGTGATGGGGTTGTCTGCGTTGCCAGTTTTGGTTACTTTTAAAGTACCGTTGTCTAATACTAACCAAGCCCAACCACTACCAAATTGAGTTGCCCCTGCTGCTTTGAATGCTTCTACAAATTTGTCGAAACTACCGAAGTCAGCATCGATTTTAGCGGCTAATTCTCCAGTGGGGGTGCCACCACCATTGGGCTTCATACACTGCCAGTAGAAGCTATGATTCCACGCTTGGGCGGCATTGTTAAATACACCTGCTTTACTAGCGTCCCCTGCAATGCTTTTGATTACTTCTTCGATAGGTTTTAATTCTAATTCGGTGCCTTTGACGGCATCGTTGTACTTACTGACATAAGCGGCGTGATGCTTGTCGTGGTGAAATTCTAGGGTGCTTTTAGAGATACAAGGTTCTAAGGCACTGTAGTCGTAAGGAAGAGGTGCTAATTCGTAAGCCATATTATTTTTTATTGCCGTAGTTTACTTCTATAATAAATCTTAACAAACTTTTATTGTTTTTAAGAATCATTCTTAAGTTTGTCATTTCCAAATTATCATCTAAGGGCGATCGTTGTCAAGGGAGGGGGAGCGTAACTGCCTGTTTTCATAAGCAACGCTAAATTGGCTAATTGAAAAAGGCTAGATTAAGGGTATCTCGGAGAATCAGAAATATTCCTAAGCCGAGTAATAATACTAAACCTGTTTGCATGATGCCTTCTTGGAGTTTGTTGGGCAGGGGTTTGCCTGAAATGCCCTCGAAAAGTAAAAATGCTAGTTGTCCACCGTCTAGGGCAGGGAGGGGTAAAATATTGATGACGGCAAGGTTAATACTGATTAGCGCACCGAATTGGAATAAATTGCCTATGTCACTTTTGGCTAGCTGGGCGCCTACGGCAACGATGGCAACGGGGCCGGCTACTTGATTGGCATTTTCTTGAAAGTTGGTGATTAATTGCCCAAATCCTTGGATGGTTAGTTTGGTGTAACGTTCAAATTGTTGAGCGCCAAAGGTAAAGGCTTCGATGATATTATCTGGTTTACGGCGGGTAAATTCTCCGTTGGGGGATAGCATTACTCCTATTTTTCCTTTGCCGTTGTCTCCTGCTTCGGGGATGATGGGAATATTAAAGGTTTGGTTTTCCCTTTGAATGGTAAATTCTAAACTTTGATTGGGAGATTCTTGGATTCTGTTGCGTAAAATGTCGATCGCCTCTTGGGAGGTAGGCAGGGTAAGGTTTTCAATTTTTAAGATGACATCTCCACTTTGCAATCCTGCTTTTTGGGCGGGGGATTCTACTTCGCTGAGGATTTCGGGAATTAGTACCCCGGGTTGAAAGTTAATGTCTTGGACTCCGACGGTGAGGGATTGACCTACGAGGAGAAAGTATGCAAAAATGAGATTAGCGATTACCCCAGCACTAATGACGATCGCACGGTCTAACACAGGACGATTACGGAGTAAATCGGGATCATCTAAGGGTACATTACTTTCGGGATCATCATCGGGAAAACCAACGTAACCACCGAGGGGAAATGCTCTGATGGCATATTCGGTTTCTTTACCATCATACTTGGCTAACACTGGACCAAAACCAATGGAAAATTTACTTACTCGGATTCCTTGTAATCTCGCTGCTCCAAAGTGTCCTAGTTCGTGGACTACGATTAAAAGTGCTAAAACTGCGATCGCCGCTAGTACTGACATATTAATTATATGATTATCTATATGGACATTCTTTTCTAGTTTAGCTGTTCAGTTGCTTTTTTGCTTTTTGCCAAAGGGTTTCTAGCTCATCAATACTGTATTCTGACAAGGATTTATCGGCATACTTTTCCATAAGCTGTAACCGTTGGATAAACCTTTTATTTGTTCCCTGCAACGCCCTAGAAACGTCTAATTTGTGCCACCGAGCTATGTTGACAATGGTAAATAGTAAATCCCCCAACTCCTCTTGGGCGTGAGTCATATCCTGCTCTTCAATGGCTTCTTTAAACTCCCCTAATTCTTCCTCAAATTTATCCCACACCCCCTGCACATTTTCCCATTCAAACCCAGCTTTAGCGGCTTTTTTTGATATTTTTTCGCTGGCCATGAGGGGGGGAAGGCTACGGTGATAATCGGTCAATTTTTGGCTTAATAGGGCTGATTCTGGTTTTTCCTGTGCTTTAATTTTTTCCCAATTTTGATGAACTTCTTCGGTACTATCAACCTTTACATCGCCGAATACGTGGGGATGGCGACGGATTAGTTTTTCGGTAATATTTTGAGCTACTTTTTCCAAGTCAAAATTACCCTCATCCTGAGCCACTTGGGCTTGTAAAACTACCTGTAATAACAAGTCTCCCAATTCATCAGCAATGGCTTCTTGATTCCCCGATTCTAGGGCATCTACGGCCTCGTAGGCTTCTTCTATGATGTAGGGTATTAAAGATTTTTGGGTTTGGGCTAAATCCCACGGACAACCCCCCTGGGGCGATCGCAATTTAGCTACCACTTGAATTAATTTATCAAGGGCAATCAAAATTTTTTGATTAGTCTGAAAGGAGTTCATAATTTGTTGATTAGCGGTAAAAAATTATTAACATTTATGGGGTTGATACCCTTGTTACCTGAAGTTTCGATTATATTAGTAGTTGGGTCATTGCAAATCAGCATCCATGGATTTATTAGAATATCAAGCAAAAAAATTATTTCAACAGGTAGGTATCCCCGTGTTACCTTCCCAACCGTTATCCAGTGCCAGTGAATTAAAAAGTCTCCAAATTCCCTATCCTGTGGTGTTAAAGTCTCAGGTGATGGCTAGTGGTAGAGCCAAACTAGGGGGAGTTAAGTTTGTTAATAATACCATAGATGCGATCGCCGCTTGTCAGTCTATTTTCAGTCTTGCCATCGAAAAAGAATATCCCAAGGTAATTTTGGCGGAGAGTAAATATAACACCCAAAAGGAAATATTTCTTGCCATCATGCTCGACTACAAACTCAAAAAACCCGTCATTTTTGGCTCTGCCCAAGGGGGAATAAACATTGAGGAATTATTAACCAGCCTTGTATCCTGCCCCGTAGAAGATGATTATTCTCCTTTCTATGGTCGCCGTCTAGCAAAAAAAATGGGCTTAAAGGGTAAAACTATCAACGCTGTCAGCGATATTATCAACAAGATGTATCAGCTATTTAGCGAGCAAGATTTGGATATGATTGAGATAAATCCCCTCGGCATCAATCATGATGGGGCGGTAATGGCCCTTGATGGTAAAATTCGAGTTAATGATTATGGTTTACCTCGTCACCCAGAATTATTAGATTTAATTAAACCGATTCAAAATTCGGATACAAATGTGGATATTTCTTCTTCCATTCATAGGTCATTTTGTTCTCAGATTAATATTAATAATAGTGCCAATATAGCTCTTATTTCTGCAAGTATAGATAAGGCTATTTTCACCATGAATAATACAACAAATATTGTAAATAAAAATAATATTAATACTTGTTTTATTATCGAAAAAGATTACAATAAAATAACTTCAGAGCAAATTAATAAAATATTTTATAAAATAATTAAGCGAAACAATATCACAAAAGTATTAGTTGATTTACCCCTAGAACATCAATTTAACTATCGTCTCATACAAGTAATTTCAAAATATTACCCCTCCGATTTTTCCCACTGGTCAAACAAAAATGATGAAAGGGGCGATCGCCCCACAGGCACAAGATTTCAAACCTCAGAATCTCCCCAAAATAAATCCTTCCTTGCCCTAGGAAAAATAGATTGGATAGTCAAAACCAAAGGAGACAAACTAAATAATCAATTTCAGAATCTACCCATCACAATAATTAATATAATAGGAAACAAAATTTCTTAAAATAAAAATACTAAAATTAATAATATATTCCCATGCCCATTAGTTCATAGGCAATAGTTCATGACATTTATTATTTGTCCACAGTGCGGACACAGTAACCAACAAGATAGTAAATTTTGTACCTTTTGCGGTAATTCCGTAGAACTCACTTTACCTAATCCCATCGTTAACCCCGCCTTAGAAATGGGTGAAAAACGAGAAATTCAATACCCAGAAGACGAGAGCATCACAGAAATTAACACCAATGACAAATTTATCAGACAAGTAAAAAATACTTTATCCCCAGAATCTGATAATGAAGATGAGGATGATATACCTACCATTGCTAACTGGAATATTCCCACAGAATTAGACACCACCATTGATGACTCTAACTCTCGCACCATCATTGATGTGAGGGTTGGTAATTCGGTAAATAAAAAAAGCCTCGTTTTAATTAATCCTGATACGAATAAACGTTTTATATTTTCTGATGATAAAAAAATATTCTATTGTGGTAGATATAACGAGACTTTTAACCTAGACATAGACTTCTCTGGGCTTCCCCATAGCGATATTGTCTCCAGGGTTCATTTTATCATTCACATCGATTCAGGAACCTACTACCTAGAAGATGCCGGGAGTTCTAATGGTACTTTTTTAAATGATAAACAGGTTAAAAGTGGTCATATTCACCGTCAAAAAATCAAAATTGGTGATGAAATTAGGCTAGGAAAAACAAACCAACTAAAACTTATTTTTCAAGAGGTAGAAAATATAGTTTATACCCCTACGGAATAAAGCGGATTAGCGGTACTTAAACAGAAAAGTAAGGTAAACTAATAATAAAAGTAGACAGAGTGACAACATTAGGTCATTATGAAAGAAACAACGTCTTCGTCCATGCCACCATGTTTTAATCGTTGGTGTGAAAAATTCGACCCATTAT
>NZ_JBSZCP010000045.1:0-120218 GCF_054166785.1 Cyanobacterium sp. | reverse complement strand
TGGAACGTGCCTCTTTAGACGCAGAGTCGTCAAGCTCTACCGAATGCGGAAGTATGAGGCAACTTGGGGCGAAAAAGCAGATGTCTGCAAAGAAGCGTCAGAAACAGCAATCTCAGAGTAGCGGATTGCTGTAGTTCATTACTTTTCTGATCCTAATAAAAGTAACCCTTAACTTAATTACTAATCATCAAAAAAATTAGCAAATAAGGTGCGCTGACTATCACTTAACTTATCCATAACCTTCAACTGATAACTAACCACCTTCGGTTTAGCTAACTTCACCCTCAGATTTTTTAATTCATCCTGATGAAATATAGTCACCTCAACCTCATCCCCCTCCTGATAATCCCTTAACCTATCCCCCAGAGTATCGGCACCTACCCTAAAACCATCCATCGCTAGAAACTCATCCCCTGCCTCAATACCCACCGCACCCGCAGGGGAATTGGCATCCACAAAACTAATTTTTTCCGTAGCCCCTTCCTTTTGTACCAAAACACCTAAATAAGGGTGAACATCCTTAGGAGTTTTACCTTCCAAAACCAAGCCAAAAGGCTCTAAAAATTCATTAAAAGGTAGCTCTTTGGTGTCGTTTAAATATAATTCCCAAAATTGAGTTAAATCTTCTGCCGCTATCTCTTCAATAACCCCCTTTAACTCCTCCTCTGTATAACCAATTTCATCAACCCCAAAACGTTGCCACATCTCCCGCATCACATCATCAAAAGACTTTTTCCCTGCACTATTTTTGCGAATAATTAAATCTAAAAATAAAGCGATAAACTGTCCTTTAAGATAATAAGAAATCTGATTATTATTACTATAAGCATCACGGCGATACAACTTAATCCAAGCATCAAAACTTGACTCTCTCAAAGGTTGGATATGTCTGCCAGGAATCGACAAATATTGACTAATATCTTTACTCAATAAATCTAACAAAATTTTACGACCATAAACCTTCGCACGATAGGGAATTAAAATATCATAATAGCTCGTCACCCCCTCACAAAACCACAAAGAAGCCGTGTAATTTTCCTGACTATAATCAAAGGTTTCCAAACCCTTGGGGCGAATCCGCTTCACATTCCAAAGATGGAAAAATTCATGGGCAACCAACTGCATAAAACGATTATATTTATCAGGCTTACGGAAGCCAAATCGAGGATAATTTAGTACGCAACAATTTTTATGCTCTAATCCCCCAAAACCACTCCCTGAAAGATGTAATAAAAAGAAATAATCTTCATAGGGTAAATCCCCAAATAATTCCTCTTCTTTTTCAATAATCGCCCTCGTGTCTTTAATTAGTTTTTCTTTATCGAGATTACCTTTTCCCCAAGTAACCCATTGATGGGGTTTATCGGAGACTACAAAATTATCTATTTCTTGAGTTCCAATTTCAAAGGGGCTATCGACGAGGGTATCAAAACTATCGGCACAAAAAGTGTTGTGACTAATTTTAAGTAGTGATGTTGTGATTTGCCAATCTTTATGGGGAGGAATAATAGAAACGGTATGGGGTATATGTTGATATTCAGGGATATAAAAGAATAGGGCGGCACCATTAAAATAACCATGGGTACCATCTAAATGATTTGTTCTGACCGTTAATTCATTAGCATATATTTGATAACTTATTTTGATTTCTTTGGTCTTTTTTGTCTCTATTTGCCAATGATTTTTTGATTGTTTTTGCCATGAAATAGTTTGATTATTGGTTGCATCAATGGCGGAAAATTGTTGTAAATTTTTAGAATATTCTCTTACTAAATATGAACCCGGAGTCCATACGGGCATCATAATATCAAGGATTTCCTCTGTCCAATTAGTGATGGTTAGATTTACCTGAAATAGGTGTAGTTCAGGGTTTTCCATGGACACTTGATAATATATGTCTGGTTGTTGGATATTCATGGTTACTCGATAAATAGCAGTTTCTTTATTTTAAAACTATCATATCAATTTATAAAAGATCGAGTTTTATTTTTTTAATGGTGCTAATATTTTTAAATCTCTGCTTATTTAATTATTAATTATTTCTAATATTTTTTTGGTAGAAACTACATGATTATTAAGTCCTAATTGTTGCGGAGAAATGCCTAAGGCTAAACCAATTAATTGGGGTAAATGTAACACAGGAATATCTAATTTTTGTCTTACCACTTTTGCCACTTCAGGCTGACGGGAATCGAGATTGAGATGACAGAGGGGGCAGGGGGTTACAATACAATCAGCGCCCTTATCCATGGCATCAAGAAGGTTATTTCCTGCCATTTTAAAAGATTTTTCTGTGGCATAACTAGCAAGGGGCCAACCACAACATTTTATTCTACCATCGTAATAAACAGGGGTAGCTCCCAAGGCACTAAAAACATTTTCCATGGATTGAGGATTAAAGGGATTATCAAAAGGGAGATTTTTTTGTACCCTCAAAAGATAACAACCATAAAATGCAGCGCACTTTAAACCCTTCAACGAGTTAGTTACTTTTTGTTGTAATGCGTCTAAACCATAGTCACTAATCAAAGCCCATAAAATATGCTTTACTTCCGTTGTACCCTGATAGGGTGAACAATTTTCCTTGGCTAAAAAACCATTTACTTCTTCAAAATAATCGGGGTTGTTTTCCTTGGCATCCTTTAACCTTTCATCCACATGACCGATGACCCCTTGACAGGTGCTACAGTGGGTAAGTAGGGGTAAATTGAGGGATTCTGCTAGGGCTATATTACGGGCGTTAACGGTATCTTCTAGCAGTTGAGAGTCTTCTTTAAATGTACCAGAGCCACAACAGGAAGCCTTTTTTAATTCTATCAATTCTATTCCTAAGGATTGACTAATGGCTTTGGTGGAGGTGTCTAATTCTCGACAAGCCCCTTGGGCAACACAACCGGGAAAGTAGGCATAGCGAAGCATGATGGTAAATATAGTAATGGTGAATTGTTCTATGCTTCATTATCACCTCTTTTTTTGGGTTGTTGAACTTAGTTCGCAATATTTCTTAATTTTGGGCAATGGGCAACAGGCAATGGGCTTAAGCCCATTATTACTAATCGAAACTAATTAGCTAAAAATTGAAATTATTATCAATTCTCAATTATCCATTCTCAATTATTTACGGGGCTAAACGCTCAATAATCCACTGGTTATCCTTCAGAGTATAGCAGAGGCGATCGTGTAAACGGTTTTGTCTGCCTTGCCAAAATTCAATTTTGTGGGGAATTACCCGAAATCCACCCCAATGATTAGGGCGTGGCACTGTTTTTCCTTGATATTCTTTTTCAAGGTTTTTGAGATTATTGTCTAATACGTCACGGTGGGGGATTACCTGACTTTGGGGGGATGCCCATGCCCCTAATTGTGAGCCTTGGGGGCGCAAGTTGAAGTATTCGTCAGATTCTGCGGGGGTGATTTTTTCCACGTTTCCTTCTATTCTTACTTGACGCTCTAATTCATGCCACCAAAACACTAAGGAAGCATGGGGGTTGGCGGTTAAGTCTTGCCCTTTTTGACTGTCATAGTTGGTAAAAAATACGAAGCCACGGTTATCGAGGTTTTTTAGTAAGACTATTCTGGCGCTGGGCTTTCCATCTTTGTTGATGGTAGCGATAGTCATGGCGTTAGGCTCTTTTTGTTGGGCTTGGATGGCGTCATCTAGCCAGAGGTGAAATTGTTGGAAGGGATTGGGGAGGATGTCTTTTTCTAGTAATCCTCCTTTTATGTAGTTTTCCCGTAGGGATGGTAAGTAGTCGATGCCCATGATTTTTTATTTGGTAAATAGTTTGAAATAAATACTTTGACTAAATTCTTTGATGGGGAAGAAAATATAGGTAATGGGGTTGATGGTGACGATGATGTTGCGGAAGTCTCTTTGGGCTAGGCTTACTATTTGTTTGGCTACCCAAGGGGCAGACATTACACCGATGGGGTTGAGGTTACTTTTAAAGGGGCCTAGAATTAGTTTTCTAATGACACAGGGGGCGTTGGTGCGTCGCAGGGTGACGATGTCGCCCATAGTGCGTTTACTTAATTCGTAGAGGGGGCTAAAGGCTGGGTTTACTTCTGCTTCGGAGGTGTTTACCCAGATTTCTTTGGTGGCTTTTTGGCGATTGGTTTGGACGGTATCAAGGAATATTTCCATCATTTTAATACCTGAGAGGGCATTTACTTGGTAGGAAGTGGCGATCGCACTGGGGCTTTTATCACCATGAACGTTGATACCATGGTTAATAATAAGTATATCAATTTTCTCGAAAAGTTCTTTTAATTCTTCCTCTCTACCGACTCCCCAAGTAATGGTTTTAATGGGTTTTTGTTCACCATTTACCATGATAAATAATTCTTGCTCCTTGGAGGTAAGGGCGGTTACTTTTGCCCCTTTTTTGTCTAACTCCTTCATCAAGGCGCAGCCTAATGTACCACTAGCCCCCGTTATGGCGATGCGTTTTCCTTTTAGTGAAAGTGCTGTACCCATAATTCTATCTACTAAGGTGAGTGTGCCACAAAAATAAGCATCTTGATCATCAAAATGATGGCGCCAATGGTAGGTGCGATTTACTAAGAAGTTTCCCGGGAGACTTTCAAATTCCCCTTGACGGTGGGTAACATCGGTAATGGCATCGGCGTAGGGAATTCCTAAACCCCGTGCGATCGCCCCTATGGTATAAGTAATAGTATAAACTGAGCCAGTCCATGCCAACCATTGATAATTTTCGGCAATCAATCCATTGACAATGACGATTTGGGCAAAAACTACCCCAAAAAACAACATCACAAGGGATTCAGGTAAATCATTATACCAGTTGGCCTGTCGATAGATTTCCTCACTTTTTACCGATAAATCAGGTTTAAAAATACGATGGTGCCAATTATGAAGACGAGATACAGGTTGCCATACATGACCTAAAACATGATATAAATCTCGTACTATTTCTACTATTAAAATCGAAATAAGAGCGATCACGAGGTGGTGCGCAAGTGCGATCGCACCTGCTATAATTAAAGAGTTATTCAACATTTACATTGGGCATATTACATATAATTTCAACCTTACATCTTATTATATTCTGCCCAAACCAGTGAAGTAAAAACTCAGAGCAAAACTTTTTAGATGATGATAATCACAAGAGAATATAATTAAGCACATAATAAAGAGTAGATACTTATATATAATTCAAACATAGGCAACCCATAAAACAACACAATTATATGATGAACATCAATGTTAAGTATGGATTATTTAAATACGAAGTAAAAGACTACTACTCCATTTTAGGAGTGCCCATTGATGCGAGCGCCAAAGAGATTCGTTTACGGTACCTCAAAATTGCCTATCAATTACATCCCGATACCTGTAGCGCCGACACCCCCGAAGGAAAAGAAAAAGCCAGTCAAATTCTCTCCAAATTAGTTAACCCAGCCTACGAAAATCTTTATAAAGATAAATTAAGAAAAGAATGTCAGTTGATTTTTGCCGAAATAAGCAGAAGACTAGCTGCTCAAATTAATGATGTTACCATCAATACAGAAATAGCCAAAACCCTCTATCAAGAAGAAAAAAATAGAGACAAACTATACCATGAATTAGTCCAAAAAATAGCCGTTGACCAATACCAAGATATTAACACCGTTATTACCAAAATAGCTCTGATTAGTGAACTAAATATGGTTTACTTAATGTCTCAAAATGAAACCCAACGTCGTGCTAATGTCTCCCGTAGTGCCGCCAACACAGGGCAAATTCAAGCCAGTGAGGGCATCATAACCCAGCAACCCCCACAAGAAACCATCGTCACCAGCACTACCCAAGCCCAAAACGAAACCGAAGTTACCCCACAACCTGAACCCACCATCAATAGATTAGATAAATTAATATATAATGCCGAGGAAGGAGCTAAAATTGGTAATCTCGAACAAGCAATCCTAGATTTACGGGAAGCCCTCAAAATTGATAATGCTAACCCTAAAGTCCATGGTCTAATTTCCTACTATTACTATCAACAAGGAAATCGAACCTATGGTAAAATTCACTATAATAAAGCCTTCTCCCTCAATCCTAACGAACCTGTCCTCAAACAGATCAAAAAAGACTTTTTAGAAGAATCTCCGAAAAATAAAACCACCAAGGGTAAGACTGGTAAGGGTAAAGATACGAAAGATGGGAAAAAAGAAGGGCCCACGGTTTTTGGTATTCGTTTATGGTAGAATCAACGGTGAATTTGCCTTTGTCAAGTAATTAAACGAAAATCGGACTATGCTTCACCAAGCCCCCGCAGGCGCCAGAGATTTATTACCCTTAGAAGTAGCTCAAAAAAGCTGGATAAACGATAGACTCCAGCAAGTATTCCAAAATTGGGGTTACAAAAGAATTGTTACCTCCAGTATTCAATGGTTAGATACCCTAATGGCAGGGGGGGCGATAAAACCTTCTACGGTTATTCCCTTACAAAATATTGGAAAAGGTAATCTTGCCCTACGCCCAGAGTTAACCGCCTCCATTGCTAGGGCTGCAGTGACGAGAATGCAGGGTGATGCGGTGCAAAGACTTTGTTACCGTGCCAATGTCTTTCGCAATAGTGCCGAGGGGCATCATGGTAAGCAATTAGAATTTTATCAAGCGGGGGTGGAATTACTTTTCGCTGACGGGCTTTTGGCGGATGGGGAAACCCTGTTATTAGTAGCCCATTGTTTGGAAAGTTTAGCCATGGAAGATTGGCAGTTATTATTGGGGGATGCTGGTTTAACGAAAGGACTTTTAGGACAATTTCCCCCAGAGGTGCGAGGAGATATTCTTAATTGTTTAGCTAATTTGGATCGTATTGCCCTTGAGGGTTTAAAATTAGATGAGGATTTGAAGGTTAAGGCTTTACAACTATTTGAGTTGAGGGGAAATCCTGAAGAGGTTTTGGCTCAGATTAGTACCTTTGAACTAGATGAAGAAACTACAAGGGCGCTTAACCATCTTAAGGGTTTGTTGGAGTTGGTAAATCACAGTTATGGTAAGCCTTTACCCATTGTGTTGGATTTAAGTTTGGTACAAACTTTTGATTATTATACGGGTATCGTGTTTGAGGTGGTGGGCTTTAGTGATAGTCAACCCCGTGTATTGGGGCAAGGGGGAAGGTATGATCAATTATTAGGGTTATATCACCCTCAGAAGCAAGATTATCCGGGTATCGGTTTTTCTTTTAATATTGAGGATTTACATAGTTGTTTGTTGTCGGGGGCAGATTTACCAAAGACGACTCCCCCCAGTGATTGGTTAGTGATTCCTGAAAGTCCTGATGGTGCTAAGATGGCTTTTGATTATGCCCAAAGATTACGCCATAGTGAGAATATCGTGAGGGTTGAATTAGAGTTACAATATCGTTCAGAAGCACAAATTCGGGCTTATGCACAGGATGAGGGCATTAAGCATTTGGCATGGATTGGGGTGGATGGCACTCCAAAAATAGAAGTTATTTAATTTTTTTCTAGGTGATAAAAATGTATGGCAAAGTTATCGGTAGAGTTAGAGCGTTATTTTTTGCTTGAGGAAAGGGAGGATATTATTTCTTTTGATGATATTCTTCTTTTAGCGGGCGATCGCATTTTTGGCTTTTTATTAGTGATTTTGTCGTTACCTTCGGCTTTGCCGATTCCTGCCCCGGGTTATTCTATCCCCTTTGCTGTGGTCATTTTTTTGTTAGCAATTCAGTTTATGGTGGGTTATCAAATTCCTTGGTTACCTAACCGAGTTAAAAATGGCAAGATGAAAACCTCTACGGCGAAACAATTCATCAAAAAGGGGTTACCTTGGCTTAAACGTCTGGAAACCTTCACTAAACCCCGTTTTACTCCTATTTGTAATACCTCCATGGGTAAAATTGTACTAGGAGGTGCGATCGCCCTTATGGCCATTTCCATGATGATTCCCATCCCCGGCACCAATACCGCCCCTGCGGTGGGTATTTTCATCACCGCTTTTGGGTTACAGGAGGATGATGGTTTTATTTGTCTTTTCGGTTTGATTGTGTGCATCATCGCTGGGTGTCTATCGGCTTCCATCCTCTTTGGGGCAATCATCGGAAGTTCATCCCTTTGGCAATATTTTCAAAAATAAATGAGTAGTACAGGGGTTGTGGCCCATAAAGAATGAGTAATTTATTACGTTACTTACTACCTAGGTTAAAACAGTCTCCTCAGAAGCCACAGATTCCTCATCCTCCTGAGAAGAAACATTAGAACCCACAAAAGAGAAATTAAGAGGCTCATGTAAAAGCATATATAGACAAGGTATCAAAAATAAAGTTAGTAGGGTTGCCAAAGATAAACCCCAAAACACCACTATTCCTAGAGGTTGTAAAAATTCTCCTCCATCCCCAGCCCCCAAAGCCAGAGGATACATCCCCAATACCGTGGTAATGGTAGTCATCATAATGGGGCGTAACCGTTGGGAAGCGGCTTGAATTACACAATCACGGCGACTAGGTTGGGCAATGGCAGGGTTTGCTTTTTGTGCCTCATATAGTTGATTAGCCAACTCCACCATGACAATGGCGTTATTAACCACAATCCCTACCAATAGGATAGCCCCCACAATTACGGTGGCACCCACGGGGGTTTCGGTGAAATATAGTCCGTAAATACCCCCAGACAGAGCGAGGGGTAGGGTAAACATGATTACTAAGGGATCAATTAAGGAGTTATACTGTACCGCCATCACTACAAAAACGAGGAAACCAGCTAACCCCCCCAAAATGGGTAAAGAAGATTGTAATTCGTCGTTACTTTCTCTGGCATAACTGGGTAAGATTCTGATTCCTTGGGGTAAATCAATGTCATCAATAATGCGGTCAATTTCATCGAGGGCAGGACCTAAATTAGCTCCTTCTGCCAAGTTACCAGTAATGATATATACCTGTCTTTGGTTAATCCTTCTGATTTCGGAGGGGGCTTCTCCTGTTTCAATGGTTGCCACTTCCCCTAAACGAATAAGACGATTATCATTGGTAAAAATAGGAATGTTTCTTAGGTCATCGGCATTTCTCACTTGATCTGAATCTAATTGTACATTTATATCTACCAAGCGAGTACCCCTTTGTAACTGGGTAGGAGTAACCCCACTCACGGAGGTACGCAAGGAGTTGGTAAAGTCTTGGATGGTTAGGTTAAAATCTGCTAACCTTGCAGGATTAGGACGAATAACCACCTCTGGTTGACGAGGATCACTGTCGGGGGTAAAGTCAGATAGGGTTGCTTCTTGGTCTAAGACATTAATAATTCTCGATCCTGTTTGTTCTAGGGTATCTTGATCACTTCCTTGTAAGACAACATCTACATCGGCTCTAACGGGGGAGTTGTTCAGGTTTAAACCCCTTACCCTACCGGGAAAAGCACGGATACGAATGTCCACTAGGTTCATCTGGGCAAATTCTCCATTGATTCTCCCCGCAAATTCCGCCACATTGGTACCCGGTTTGAGGGTAATATCACTAGAGCCACTCAACACATTTTCGGTGGTATTAGCACCAAATAAGCCTCCCCCTGCGGTGGTGAAAGCGTACTCGGTTTCTGGTTGGGCTTGGATAATTTCATCGACTAAACCCATTACTCTGCGGTTGGTGGCAAGGGTAGTTTCGGTGGGGAAACCAACCCTAACGTTAACTTGTCCTGTATTGATAGATGGTAATATTTCTTGGGGTAGTTGTTGGGCAAGGTTGAAACTTACTCCCCCCAAGCCTAAGAAGATGACAATTACAAATATCCAACGAATATTAACTAAAAAGCCAAGGGTTGATTTATATTGTTGGTTAATCTTATCGAAGGTTTTGTTGAACCAACGAATAACGAAGAATTTACGAATGTTGCTACTCCATGGCACGGCGAGGAGTCGGGAGGTGAGCATGGGTACGATGGTTAATGCTACTACGATGGAAGCTGCGATCGCAAAGCTGATGGTTAAAACTAATTCACTAAATAATAAAGAAAGTAAGCCACCAATGAGCAAGAAAGGTAACACCGCCACTAAGTTGGTACTGGTGGATGCAATGAGGGCTGATTCAACAGTGGAAGCACTCTCGATGGACTTTTCAATAATTTGATTGCGCCAAAAACCTTGTTTTTTAATCCTCTGATTAGCAGGAATATCGGTAACTTCTTCCGTACCTCCCACCAAGGTTTCGAGCATGACAATGGAGTTGTCCACCACAATTCCTACCCCTAGGGCTAACCCCCCGAGACTGAAAACATTGAGGGAAAAGCCTGATAGACGCATCATAATAATGGCCGCCAAGGTAGCTAGGGGAATGGATATTACGATAATGAAGGTTTGACGCAGAGAGCCTAAAAAGAGTAAAACGGCGATCGCCGCTAATCCAGCCCCCGTTAACCCAGCCATAATCACATTATCAATGGCATTTTCAATAAAAATTGACTCATCAAGGGTAGGTAAAAACTCAATACCATCAGGTAAAACCGTACCCCGTTGTAACTCCTCAAGCCTTTGTTTGACGTTTTCAATCACCTCAATAGTATTGACATCAGGTTGTTTTTGTACGCTCACCTTTACCGCAGGTACACCATTAAGGGTGACAAATACCCGTTGCTCCTCGCTACCATCAGCCACCTGGGCAAATTCGCGCAAATAAACCCTACGACCATTTTCCCCACTACTAAAAGAAAGATTATCCAAAATTTCCGCCGAAGAAAACCTCCCCGCCACTCTGGTTAAAGGCTCATTATTTTCCCCTAAAAGCCTTCCCCCCGTAATATCTTGGTTAGCCGAATCAAGTTCATTTAAAACTGTGTTCAAGTTTACTCCCAAAGCCTGAAGACGGTTTAAATCAATCTCAATCCTCACCTCCTCATTCACACCCCCCGAAACATCCACCGAAGCAACCCCCGGCACAATGGTTAACTCCCTCGCAATTTCATCCTGTGCCAAAATTCTTAAATCCAAAACATCAAGACTATCCGATGTCATGGCAAATTCATATACGGGCAACTGAGACGGATCAAATTTGAACAACCGAATATTATCCAAATTGTCAGGTAACTGTCCCCTCGCACGGTTAAAAGAAGCCGTAGCATCATTCAGGGCTTGGTCAATGTTACCCCCAACCCTAAAAAATAGATCTAGGTTAACACTATCTTCCCTCGTACGAGAGTAAATTTGTTCTAATCCTTCCGTGGCCGATAGCGCTTCCTCTAAGGGGCGAGTAATTTCCTCAATGGCAACCTCTGGCGCAATACCATTGGTGCTTACCCTTACCCCAATACGAGGATAAGTTATAGAAGGTAACAAGTCCACAGCAATATTATTAACAAAAAATATACCAATCACCATCACCGCCAGAGTCAGCATGATAGTACCGATATGACGGCGAATGGCTACACCGCTTATGCTAAAGCCTTGGGTAGAATTATTTATGTTTGATTTCATTGTTTGAAGGGATAAAGTTTAAAAAACTTAACGTTAATGTTGTAACACATTATTTTAAGAGGTTGTGACAACTCCTATAGGCTTTAGACTAGGACAAGTGCGAAAAGGTTTAAAAACATTGGTAATCACACTAAATCCATAAAAATACCCCTTTTTCCCCTATCTCCCACAGAATTTAAGGGAGTATAAGCTAAAAGCAGAGGGGTTTTGGGGGTAAATAATTTATGTTTATTGTGTTAACAAATTCTATTGAGATACGAATGGTAAAGGAATAGAGTTACCAGAGTCAGATTTATTAGCAAGATTAACAAATACCACTAAAGGTAATATTCCTGTGAAAAGTCCCAATAGTACGGGAATATAGAAGTTTGCACCGATGCTCATTACCATGGCAAAGGTAAAGTTACCAATATAAACTCCGATGGGAATGGTTAGGGGAATTTTGTTAAAGTCCATGGGTTTGAGGCGCCAAATAAGGGTGGCTACACTCATAAATACGACCCCTGTACCAAACCAACCAACAAAGTTTTGGTAGGGCATTCCGAAAAAGGCACCGGGTTGGTCCCATAACCAAAATGGCACGGAAGTTTGACTCATGGCAGGATCTAGTACAAAATCCCATGAGGTTAGTAATAGTGAACCAAAAACGATCGCACCTAAATCTTTAACATAATTGGGTAAAGAGAGTTTTTCCAAGCCAACCCTAGTGATTAGATAACCACAAAATCCGAGATAAAACCAAGAAAGGGGAATGGTAAAAGGTACTAAACCCGAAATTTTGTATCCTAAACCAGAAAGGTAGTGATAATCACCGAAGGGAAAACCCGTGCTAGTCCCCAATAATTCGCTGGTAAGAGAAATTCCCAAAGCAGGAATCATAAACCCCAACCAGTGCCATAAACCTAGTTTACGGTAAGCAAAAATAGCAATGGTTGCCCACCCTAAAATCATATACACAACACCCCCACCAATCATTGACCAACTAAAGGCTGATTGTCCGATAGGGGGTAAATTGGCGACGAATTCGGGATGGGGCAAGACTAATAATAATCCTGCTAAACCAAAGAACATTGACAATATGTGTCCGATGAAAAAATAGCCTTCTTTTTCTTTCACTATTTGTTTAATCAATTTATTTTACCCTCTTAATTTTCTGTAATTTGATGACATTCTTACTTTCCCTTACAGGGCAAATTTATATCTATGTCCCTATTTTATTAAATTTTTTCAAAAATATTAAGAAAAGTTAAGAGAATAATGGAGAATTGAAAATTGAGAATGGATAATAATAGTTAAATTCAGCGGATTTGTGGGTGTCTGATATGCTCAAACTACTATCCTTGAAAGGGAGTAAAAGAACCTCCTAAACCTTCCACAATGGTCTGAGTGTTGAGCATTAATTTTTGTTGATAAGTTTCTGCTCCTGAGCCTGCTTCCCCTAAACCATCGGCAAATAAAGGATTATCCGCTACTTGTACATTTGCTTCATTGGCAACGGTATTGATAAGGGTAGGGTTGACGGAGCTTTCCACAAAAATAGTGGGTACGTTAGACTCTTGGAGCTTTCTGACCAAATCCCCAACCCTTCCAGCGGTGGGGGCTTCCTCTGTGCTGACCCCTTGTAAGGCGGTATTTGACTGTAAACCATAAGCATTTACGAAATAACCGAGGGCATCGTGGTTACTAACTAAAATTCTTTGATCTACGGGAATGGTTTCTATCTGGGCTTTAATCCACCCATCCATGGCTTCTAGGTCATTGTTGATCATACTGGCTTGATCTTGATATAGTTGAGCCTGATCTGGTTGTAGTTGTGCTAATTGTTCGGAAATAACATTAACGATTGCCATACCATTACTGACATCATGCCATACATGGGGATCTGGGAATTCTTCCTCATCTCCGTGTCCATGACTGTGTCCGTGGTCGTGTCCATGATCGTGTCCGTGATCATCATGGGCGTGGCTATGTCCATCGGCGGTCATAATGGGGTTGGTGACGGCCTCCTCATATACTGCAATTTTGGGTGCGGGGTTATCGGTAGCGTTGACTAAATTAATTAAACTAGGTTCAAAACCATATCCACCATACAAAATTAAATCGGCTTGATCAATGGCTCGACGGTCATCGGGGGTAGCTTGATAAACATGGGGATCAATTCCTGCATCTACCAAACAATTTAGATCAATGGTGTCTTGGGCAATTTGACGGGTTAAATCGCAGATGACATCGGTGGTTGCTACCACGAGGGGTAAATCAACTACTTCTGTCTCTGTTTGTAAGTCTTCGGTTGCCTGTGGATCCGTTGCGGTAGGAGAATCACACCCTAGTATGCCGAAAAGAATGAAGGAGGGTAAAACAAACTTGCTGTAGTGCTTAATATTTAACATTGTTACGTTAATCTTTTATTATAGATGTAGTGCAAACTATCATGAGAATGATAATCATTTATTTATAGAATCTATGTTAGAGGTTGATCAAGTTGCTGTCAACTATCGAGGCATTGTCGCCGTGGAAAATATTAGTTTCTCTTTAACCTCGGGGCAAATCGTAGGTATTATTGGGCCCAATGGGGCGGGAAAGAGTTCTTTGATCAAGTCAATTTTGGGCTTAATTCCTCTGGCACAGGGAAAAATAACTTTTCGCTCTCAAGCATTGTCAAAACAGTTGGATCAGGTGGCATATATACCTCAGAGGGCGCAAATTGATTGGGATTATCCCATTACGGTTAAAAAGGTGGTAATGATGGCTCGGATTCGTCATCTTCCTTTGTTTCGTCCTCCTTCTCGACAGTCTAAGGAAATCGTTAGGGATGCCTTAGAAAGGGTGGGAATGTGGGAACTGTGCGATCGCCCCATAGGACAACTATCGGGGGGGCAACAACAGAGAGTATTTTTAGCCCAAGCCCTTGCCCAAGAAGCGGAGTTATTTTTATTTGATGAGCCTTTTTCGGGGGTGGATAAGAAAACAGAAAGGATGATTTTTAATGTTTTGGATGAGCTGAAAAAACAAGGAAAAATTTTGTTAGTGGTAGGTCATGAGTTGAAAGAAACTTCTAGGGAATATGACCGTTTTTTATTAATAAATAAAAAGTTAATCGCTAACGGCTCTAGGACTGAAGTAATTACCCCTGAAAATCTGCAAAAAGCCTATGGAGATAATGTAATTTTATTGACGAATAATTAAAGTTAGGGAACAGGGAATGGGGAAATTAATTTTAAGTTTTTACCATGATTTAGATCTGAATAAATAAGATTAGTTTAGTTGTTTTTTGAGGAGTATATGTTAGATTTTTTGCTAGAACCTTTATCCTTTGGATTTATTCGTAATTCCATGGTGATGATTATTTTGTTAGGAGTTTTATGTTCCGTTACAGGTAGTTTTTTGATAGTGCAAAGGATGGGTTTTTTGGGTGAAGTCATTGCCCATGCTGTTTTACCCGGACTGGCGATCGCCTTTTACATTGGTATCGACATCTTTTTAGGGGCATTTATATCAGGAATGTTAAGCAGTCTAATCATTGCGTGGATTCAATCCCAATCAAGGGTTAAAGTTGATGTAGCCATGTCCTTAGTTTTTTCAGGCTTTTTTGCCCTAGGAATACTATTAATTACCCTTTTAAAAAGTAGAATTGACCTCCATAGTTTTTTATTTGGAGATATTTTAGGAGTAACAGGAAACGACCTCTGGCGAACATTTTTTATAACTATTGCCGTACTCATTTTTGTTAAATTATTTTATCCCCACTTATTGTTTTATACCTTCAATCCCCTAGGCGCCCAAGCCATCGGTTTACCAGTACAACTAATTAATCTAGGCTTAGTCTCCGCCATTACCCTAACCATCATTGCCAGTATGCAAGCCGTCGGAGTCGTATTAGTAGTTTCCCTCTTAGTCGGGCCCAGTATTACCGCCTATTTATTAGTAAGAGAATTACACCATATGATGATACTAGGGGGGATTTTTGGAGCCATTAGTGGAGTGGTAGGCATTTATATCAGTTACTATTTCAATGCACCCTCGGGCGCTGCCATCGTCTTAGTGGTAACAGTTATGTTTTTATTAGCCTTTCTCTTTAGTCCTAAAGAAGGTATCTTAACCCGTCCTCAATATTTCACCACACCCAATAAATTAATTCGCCATCTAGTCAGAATTAAGAAATAGACCAACAGGTAAAAGAGATTCAAGCCCTCGAAGTTCTAATCAATAGGATGTTTTAAGCCAATACTATTTTCCTTAAGTACGGTACCGTACAGACAAAAAAGTTATTTTATATAATAATTCTTAAGAATGTATTTGTAAAAAATATCTTGATTAGCAAAAACTCCATTTCTCTTAATAAGCTACTCAGTACATTAACAGAGTCTGAATTTGAGAAAATAGCCCCCCACTTACATGAAGTAACCCTCGCATCAGGAACGATTCTTCATGAAGCCTATGAACCAATTGAAGTAGTTTATTTCCCTCTCACCGCCATGATTTCCCTCGTCTCCATTATGGAAGATGGTGGCACCACTGAAATCGGTTTAGTTGGTAATGAAGGGATGATAGGATTGCCCGTATTTTTAGGGGGAAAATACTCCATCAGCCGTGCCATTGTGCAAATGCAAGGAAAAAGTCTCAAAATGAGATCAGAAACATTAATCAGAGAATTTAAAGAAGCAGGGGCGCTACAAAAAATATTACTTCTTCATACCCAAGCTAGGCTTACCCAAATAGCTCAAAGTGCAGCCTGTAATAGACAACATAAAATAGAAGCCAGATTGGCTCGGTGGTTATTATCAGTATATGACTGCGTATTGCAAGATGAATTAGATCTTACCCAAGAATTTATCTCTAATATGTTAGGAGTACGTAGGGCAGGAGTCACCATTGCGGCAAAGGCACTACAAGATAAAGGAATTATTCGTTATAACCGAGGAAAAATATTAATTCTTGATCGTGACAAACTAGAAGAAACATCCTGTGAGTGTTATAGGTTAGTACAAAAAGAGTTTATCCGCTTACTCGGCTCTTGTCGGGGGTAAGTTTTCTGTACGATAGCGTACGGTGAAGTGATCGAATAAAGATTATGATTTAATTATATCGGAAACAAACCCTACGTAAGTAAAACAACTTAAGTATAGTGTGGGGTTATTCCCGAAAACACAAAAAATTTACCTGTGTGATTTTGCTGTGGGTTTGAAAAAAGGATCATGGTTTCAGTATCAAATAAATGTTAAAAACAAGATTTAGCACTGAAAACCTTTAAATATTTTACCATCTTTAATCTTTAAGCTCAGAATGACATTAACTAATTAAATTTTTCATTATTTTTTTATAAGAGAAGAGAAAATTATGTCTTACAGAGTATTTAATTCCACTTTGTCAATTGTACAAGCAGAAATTGATTATTTTTCTGAGCAGCATACCATTGATCATTCCTATCAACAAGTATTATCACTGCCCTATTTTCGTTATAAATTAGTCACGAAAATCCTTAATAATATTCCTAACCACCATGTCCTTATACATAATAAAAATAATTTTGTAGATGACAATACTTTTTGTATTGGTTCGGTTGATGAAATATCTTTGATAAGGGAAAAAATTAATGAGTACATCTTAGAAGTTGTCACAGAATACCAAGTTCTTAGTATTGTAGATAAAAAATTTATTCCTAAACATAATTTAATTCCATTTGCTGAAGTCAAGTGGTGGATTAGGGTAGATACCATTAAACCTGCTATGACTTATTACTTTGGTCCCTTTGATAGTTTGGTAGAGGCGGAGGAAAACTGCAATGGTTATATAGAAGATTTAATAGAAGAAAAAGCAGAAGGCATTACTTTTGACTATCAATATTTCGAACCCGATTCATTAACTGTAAATAGAGACATTAAAGAGTTACAAGTAGAAAATGAGCAGTTATGGGAAGATTTGCAATATGTGAAATTTGAAAAAAATTATTATGAAAGTTTATTTTTATTTTCCCCTGATAATTGTTTAATTATTGATAATAATGGATTGGTGAGACTAGCTAATAGTAATGCTCAAAAAATGCTCAATACCTCACAAGATAAGCTGATTGGTAATGCTTTAAATTTATTTACTGATAATGGTGATTTTCAAAAATCATTGCATTTAATGTATGAGGCTAGTGGTGGGGAAAATTCAGAGCAAATACCACCTTTTTTTACCATTAAGTTATCGTTACCTGATGCACAGGTAATTAGTGTTAGTGTGAACGCAGATAGTATTCGGGATTGTGACGATATTATTATCGGGTGGCACTTGTCACTTCATGACATAACGCAGTTACAGAAAAACCACGATGAACTTTTTTATCAATCTCGGTACGATTCTCTTACTAATTTACCTAATCGTCGTTCTTTATTAGAGTTTTTGGAAAATATTTTAGCAAAAGGGGAAGAAGAAAATCGTAATCAGTTTGCTGTTTTATTTTTAGATATAAATAAATTTAAGGACATTAATGATCTTTTTGGTCATTCTACGGGGGATGAGGTGTTAATAATTTTAGCTAAAAGATTAATTACTTGCGTGAGAAGTTTTGACCATGTTGCCCGATTGGGGGGGGATGAGTTTATGATTGTCCTAACTCATATTAGTTCTCCTCAGGAGGCACAAGAGTGTGCTTATCGTATCCAGCAATCATTATCTAGTTGTTTCCATACCAATCAACAAGAAATTATGGTTAATGTCAGTATTGGTATTGTTATTGGTGATATGAATAGTTCTAGTTTACCAAATGTTTTATCCCATGCTGATATGGCAATGTATCGGGCAAAACAAGAAAAACAGTTATTTTCTATCTATGGTTGCTAATTAATAATTTGCTTTTTCTTCAGAATATTTGTTTAAAAAAAATGATTTTGACAATATTATTATACTGTAATTAATTATTAATATTAAGAGATTTAGTAGATATAAATAGATATAAGTTTAATGGGTTATTATATTAATATAATGGCTTTAATTTATAGTGATAAATAGTAAAATTTTAGATAATCAAATCTTAGCTTCTATCTCTCAAGACGAATATATAATACTTTTTTCTAATTTAGAGTGTGTTTCTCTAGTATCTGGACAAGTTATTTATAAACGGGATCAAAAAATTGATTATGTATATTTTCCTCTTCACTCTATGATTTCTTTGGTATCAACTTTGTCGAATAAAGCAACTATTGAAATTGGTTTAATTGGTAATGAGGGCTTAGTTGGGCTTCCTGTTTTTTTGGGAGGAAATTATGCTACTAATGATGCTATTGTCCAGATTCCTGATAGTGCCATGAGATTGGATGCGAATATTTTTTTGGCTGAGTCGAAAAAAGCGGGAGAACTTCAAAGAATATTATTGTTATATACTCAAGCTCGATTGGCACAAATATCTCAAAATGCTGTTTGTAAGTGTCATCATTCTATTCATCAACAATTGGCTTGTTGGCTACTATATGCCCATGATTCTGTGGGGCAGGATGATTTACGTTTAACTCAAAAGTTTATTTCCCAAATGTTGGGGGTAAGACGGTCTAGTGTGACGGAGGTTGCTCAAAAGTTCCAAAAGGATGGCATTATTCAATATACACGGGGTAATATAACTATTTTGGATCGGAGTCTCCTTGAGTCTGTTTCTTGTGAATGTTATGACCTTGTCAAGAAGGAGTTTAATCGATTACTTGGTTTTATATAATCGCTGCGATAAGTAATGGGAGTGTTAGGTGCGATAAGTAAGGGGAGTGTTAAGTGCGATAAGTAATGGGAGTGTTAAGTGCGATCGCCCTTAAGCTCAATAATAAAAAACTTCATTTTAAAAAATATTACAAAATATAACATCTTCTAAGATTTCTCACAAAATGGATGTAGTTTTCGCCTTTTTTGGACAAATCTATACTACAAGGAAGTATCTCATATTCTCAAAAACCCCTAACTTATCAGCAACTTGGAAGGATTACACGTTATATTAATAAATGTAAAGCAAGTATTAAGTTTTCAAATCAACAAAACTTAATAAAGTGCAATCATTAAGTAATAACCATGAAATTAAATTCAATTATTAGTGGAGTATTGCAACCCAACTGCGAAATCCGTTGGGCAGAGCAAACTGTTTGGACATTATTAAGAGTCGTGATTGGTATCATGATGATCCATAATGGCTTAGACAAACTAGGTAACGTTGAAAGTTTTGCGCAGGCCTATGTTTCTTATATTGGTTTACCATTTCCCATCTTCTTTACCTATGTAGCGGCCTATACTGAGTTAATCGGTGCGCCTTTAGTTGCCATCGGCTTATTTACTAGACCTGCAGCTTTTGGTTTGTTTGGTACTATGTGTGTAGCGATGTATCATCATATCTTAGTAGCTGGTTTAAGTCTTCCTTACCTAGAATTATCTGCTATCTATGCAGGTTGTTTCTTGTTTTTCTTGGTTAATGGTGCGGGTTTATTTTCTGTTGATGCTTTATTATTCAACTGGATGAATAAGAGTATGTCAGATCAAAAAGCTGAACAGGCTAAGTTATTAGAAAAAGTCTATCAAGACTCTAATTCTAAGCAAGAAAAATCACTGTCTTAATAATTGACAAATAAAAACACAAAAAATCCCCTTCTAGGAGGGGGTTTTCTATGGGAAAAGTACATGGTGTAAAAAATTAGAGTTTTTCCTTTTGTTGAAAAAAATTGAACAGACCTACATTTTTCCGTTTCATTAACTAATAACCGCACTCCCTGTACCTTGAAACATTACCCAAGAAAGAATAAAGTTAAACATAAAAATAGTAATCAAAGAAATCACTACGGCGGCGGTGGTGGATTCTCCTACCCCTTTTGCACCTCCACTGGTGGTTAAGCCCCAGTTACAGCCGATGACAGCAACCACAGCCCCAAAAATTGCTGATTTTATAATACAGGCGATGACATCCCAAGTGCTTAAAAAGTTGCGAATAGAGTCTAAAAATACTCGGCTAGGAATGTTATAAATCGATTCAGCAATTACTAATCCCGACATTATGCCCACAACGAGGGAACAAATGGTGAGAATGGGAAGCATAAAGAAGCAAGATAGCACCCTAGGGGTTACTAAATAATCTACGGGGTCAGTTTTTAATATTTGTAATGCGTCAATTTGTTCCGTTACTTTCATGGTACCAATTTCGGCGGCAAAGGCACTGCCCACTCTTCCTGCCAATACCACTGCTGTTAGTACGGGGGCTAGTTCACGGGTAAGGGCGATCGCCAATACCCCCCCCACAGCGCTTGTGGCCCCAAAATAAATAAACTCCCTTGCCACTTGGATAGTGAATACCATACCCACAAAAGCAGCCGTTATCAGGGCAATGGGCAAAGAAGCGGGCCCCACGAAAGACATTTGCTCGATGGTATTGAGACGATATACTTTTAATTGGATGAGGTGAATTAAGATTTGTCCCGTTAAAAAAAGTCCCGAAGAAATCCGCCGAAAAAGTTTATTCATTATCTATATATGATGTAGTCATTCATTATAAACACATAACACCTGTTAGCCCCTATATTCCATCGGAAATTTCGCAAAAAATCGAGATGATGGTGGGCATAGCCCACCTTTAGTATTAACGCTTCGTTAATTTTGTGAGGACGTTATTCGAGCGCTCGACGAAGGCTGTCATTCCTTCCGCATCAAATGCCCTTTGTGCCATCAAAGCTAAGTCATAGACGTGTTGACACATCATATTAACCATCTCTTTGGTGGTGGATTCTCCGCTACCTTGAATAATTGCCCCTTTATTGAGTTGATAGATATTTTCGATGAGGGGATGGGAGGTATTAATTACCAACATATGCTCTTCGGGGAATTGCATTTCCCTTTGTTGCATCATAGCTGTCATCTCTTGGAGACGACGCATGGCTTCAGGCAATAGTACCATAGCGGGGGGAGTTTCTTCTTGGGCTTCGGCTTTGAGGGATTGGGTTTTGATATTTACTTTAGGTTTATTGATGGCGGTTTCAAATATCTCTTTGATTTCCTCAGAGCGAGTTTTGTTGGTGCTAGGGTTGACAATATCACTGGCTTTATCTTCTTCTACTAGGCTAGAATCTAATTCGGAGTCCACCCGAGAGAATTTTACTTCGTTATACTCTCTTTCAAGGAAGGGGATAAAGTAGTTGGTATCGATGAAGGAGTCCATGAATAGCACTTCGATGCCTTGGTTTTTGTATAAATCAACGTAGGTGCTTTGGGTTTGGGGGTTGGTACAGTAAAAGACGCTGTTTTCGTGTTTTTCTTTGTTTCTCTCAAGATATTCTTGAAGGGTGGTAAAGGGTTGATTGTCTTCTTCTTTCACTTCTGCCCATGCGTCATCCCCTGAGTCAATTTCTACCTTGGGTTTTTCGGCATTTTTATCGGTTTGGTGGGTGGTACGATAGATGATTAAGTCTTCGACCTGTTTTTTGAATTTTTCGTCTCTTAGGGCGCCATATTTTACAAATGTGCCAACATCTTCCCAACAACGGATATATTCTGACTTATTATCACTATATAACGACTTGAGGCGATCGCCCACCTTCTTAGTAATAAAATCAGCAATTCTTCTCACCGTGCGATGGTTAGTCAAAGCACTACGGGAAACATTAAGGGGAATATCAGGACTATCAATTACCCCCCGTAAAGGCATCAAAAACTCAGGAATAACCTCTTCACAATGATCACTGACAAATACCTGATTACAGAATAACTTAATTTGCCCCTTAGTCACATCCACATCAGGTCTTAACTTAGGAAAATATAAAATACCATTGAGCAAGAAAGGATAATCAGTATTAAGATGTACCCATAATAAAGGATCTTCTTGGAAAGGATATAGATAACGATAAAATTCTAAATAATCCTCATCCGTAAGATTTTGAGGAGATTCCTTCCAAAGCGCCCTTTGACGGTTAACCGTTTCCCCATCCATCTTAATAGCCACGGGAACAAAATCCGAATATTTTTTAACCAGATTTTTGATTCTCGCTTCCTCTAAATATTCCGTCTCCTCATCTAACACTGTTAAAGTAATAGTAGTGCCAGGGGTAGTGCGAGAAGATTCGCTTAACTCAAATTCTGGTGAACCATCACAACTCCAATGAACAGGGGTTGCACCCTCACGATATGATAAAGTATCGATTTCCACTTGTTTGGCTATCATGAAAGCAGAGTAAAAACCCAAACCAAAATGTCCGATTAAATCATTGGCACTTTTACCGTACTTAGTAATAAAATCCTCAGCACTAGAAAAAGCTACCTGGTTAATGTACTTTTTAACTTCTTCCACGGTCATCCCAATGCCATTATCACTAATGGAGAGAGTTTTTTTCTCTTTATCAATGGCAAGGGTAATTTCAGGCTCTGGTAAATCCGTACTAAATTCCCCTGCAAGGGATGCCATTTTGGCTTTAGAGATAGCATCAACGGAGTTAGAGATTAACTCCCTTAAGAAAATTTCATGGTCAGTGTAGAGGGATTTTTTGATAATGGGAAATATATTCTCGGTATGGATGGAAATATTTCCTTTTTCTAATACGTTGCTCATAGGTAGTATTTTTTATTTTTAGCGAATAACTATAACAGCCTGTTGATTGTGGCTAGTTTTTATCATGTCACACCCTGTCTATTCCTTTCAAGATGTGGTTTACCGAATCATTAGAGTTGTTGTCGTATTTTTGCTTTTTATTGAACTATACAGAATGTGTGTATTAAGGTTGGGTAATAGTCACTTCAATATCTTTAATAAGAAGATAGAGGTGGTATTCATCAATGGGGGATGATTCAAACCCATATTGACGGTAAAAGTTTTTAGCCCTCTCATTTTTAGCATGGACTAAAACTGCCCTTACACCTAAATTATTAGTTATGCTTAAAATCCGTAATAAAGCATCTTTTAGTAATCCTTTACCTAACCTTTTACCCTGCATTGATATATCCACCGCTAACCTCGGCAGAATAATTACGGGTATAGGATATTTACCCAAACCTTTTTTAATGCGTGGAGAGACAGCAGAATGTTCCACACTACCTGCCACTAGGCTATAATAACCCACGACTTTCTCCTCATTACCTGTTTCCATTACCGCCACAAAAGTTGTAACACTTTTATTTTTGACATTTTGCAGGGCATAATTTTGTAAAAAGCTATTAAGGGCATTTACCCCACAATCAAAACTCTCGGTATCATGGGCTTTAGTTAGTAAAATTGGAGCTGATAGTTTACGCTTCATCAAAAATACTTTTTTCTGTGAGCAGTTTTTTCAACACAGGAATTGATTTAGGAGGAGCAGATAATGCTTCACAAAACGCCTCCCATTCTTGATCATCTAAGGAAAACATTGCCTGTTCCCTCAACACTTCGAGCGCCGCTTCATAGGATTTTTCCAAGATAAAGTTAGTCATTGTGGTTTGTTTAACTTCCGCTGCCCTTGTAATCAAGTCTTTTTGACGATCCGTTAAACGTAGTTGTAATCTTTTATTTTTTATGGATGTCATTGCTTTTGTTTTGTTTTTGTACATCTTTTCGAGGACAGTAACCCCAAATATTTTTAACTCCCGAAAGACTTTTACAGAAAAACATAAATAAAAGATAATACTTTACCCATCAGATTGAGTATTACTTCTGCCTGGAGGAATAAAACGAATCTCCATGCGCCTTCTAGTGTCATCCTGGCTACGATTAACAGGTGCAAAACCCCCAGATGGTAAGTATAACTGAGCACCTGAATATGCCCTAAATTGAATATCTCTAAATTCTCCTTGTCGCTGTAACTCTTGCACTACAGCCAACGCCCTCATCAAGGCTAAATCAGCATTAGAACCAGCCGTTAACTGTGTAACACTAATTTGATTTTGAGCTACTCTTTCAAGATTTTGGTCTAAATTACCTGTCACATTACCCAAGACTTGTCCATCAGTATGTCCGATAACTTGGATAAAATCAATATCCTGTGAGTTAATAATTTGATTAATTTGTGGAGTAACAGTATTAGTAATGTGGTTTCTTAACTCTGAGGTTAATTCGGCACTACCCGAAGGAAACTGAAAATTACCAGATTTTTCATCAATTATTATGGGGGAAGCATTGTAAAGACTTTCATTTTGAGTTCTTAACTCTTCATTAATACTTGCTAATTGTTTATTTTCTTCCCTTATATTATTCAACTCCTCTAGTAATTCCGACATATTTTCTGTTCTGCGAATAAGTTCCAAATTTTCCTTATTACCTTGCCATATTTGCATGGTTGCCAGAATGAGGAAAAAACTAAGTATCATAAAAGCATTAGACATTAAATCGGTAAATGCGTTAGTGATATTTAAATCTTCTGTTTCATCTTGACTTCTTCTTCTTTTCCTGTACATAGTCATTCCTAAGATTTGAATTTAACTTTTGGTGCTAATAATCGAAAAGAAATGCTTTTTTCTTCTAGGGTGTTTAAAATTTTTAGTTCTTTTCTTATTTCCCCTAAAATGTCAGTAAATAAAGCTAATTTATAATTAATTTCCTGCATAGTTTCTAGATTATTTATTGATATTTCATTATTTCCTGCAGTTTGATAACTATTTAAAATTTCTTTATTTTGTAGTTGCCACGAGTTCAGATAAGATTCTAGTTTCAAAATTTCTTGACTAACTTTTTGGTCAAGTTGTAAAAACTTAGTTAAATTATCATTTAAACTATTAATCCCTGATAAAGATCTAGGTAATTCGTCAATATTAGCACCCATCAAAGTTATTTTATTTTCTAATAATTGATTTAATTCTCTGAATTGTTTCTTACTATCCACTAAAGTTGCCGTTATTTCCCTTAATGTTATATTCAAATTCTGATCTTTTATACCATCAGTTAGATGCGTAAATCCTGTCAGTGTTTTATCTAGTTGCTCAACCAATATCCCTAATTCTAAATAGATATTTTCATTCAAATTTTGTGTTAGTTTATTTTGAGATACAAAGTCTTGAACACTATCAGCAATAGTTATGGTCGATTGACTAAATTTCTCTTGTACATTGAGTAAATTATTAGTTAAATCTCCCAAGTTATCAGCAAATTTACTATTCTCAATTTTAATAGCACTATCTTGAATTTTTGTAGCACTTAATTCTAATGTGTTAATACTATTAGCAAATTTTTGTAATAAATTGTTCATTTCATCTGTGGACTGTTTAAATATATTTGCTCCACTATTAAGGGCGCTGGATGAACCTAATAAATTTTGGTAAACATCCACACTTAATTCATGGCTTCGCTTATTTTGCTCGATGAGTTGATCTGTTGCTTGTTTAAATGTTCTTTCTAAGACTTGTCCCACATTTTCATGAAATCTGAACAAAAATTCTTCTTGCTGTTTAACCATTCTATTGACAGCTTTATCTAGTCTTGTTTCTCCTTGTTGACTTAGTTGATGGTCATTATCAAAATAATTTTCTAAGTTATTTATCAAAGCCCTTTTTTCGAGGCTTACATTCCAAAGAATATTTACTACTATCAATAATGAGCTAAAAAATAAAGCAGATAAACTACTAATAAAAGCAATACTCATGCTCTCTAAGGGTATTTGTAGTTGATCAAGAAGATTGTTTATATCTTGACCAGAATTACCACCAATAACGTCGTAAATGCTACCTAAATTAAGAGTAATACCGATAAAAGTACCTAATAAACCAAAACCAAGGAGTAAGTTTGGCAGAACTTTTGTTATATATTCTGCTTGGTCACAACGCACTTGTTTACTAAAAAAAGTAAAAGTTTGCTCATAAAATAAACCATCAATCAAAGCAATGGTATTAACATTTTCTAGTTTATTATTGAGTCGTTCAAACTTTTCTCTTAAGTGTTTATTAAAGGGAGTTTCTTTTTCCATTCTGATAGTGGCATATAAATCATTAGTATTTTTTTTGAGATTAACTAAATGATTGTATAGTTTGATGCGTAAACCTAGGGTTAGTATGGCTGGAATAATAATGAAGATAACTATACTTACCCATAAATATAGTGGTAATGTTTGTAACATTGGTTCTTTGTTTTAGATGGAGATATGAAGATTATAGTAATAATTTTGATTAACAAATAATTTAGTATAATTAGGTGATTTCTGCGTCAATAATCTCTTCATCTTTATCATTATTTGTAATATTACTTGGTGAAGAATTTATATTTTCAAAAAAAGTTTTAAATTCTTTATAAATTTTAGCTAAGATTCCGTCAGATGTAGGAGAAGAATTATCTCCCATGAGTAGATCTTTTTGATTAAAGTTGTCATCATAATCGTTTAATTGATTGACTTTAGCGACAAAGGATTTAAAATTGTTTTCATAAATTGGCCAGAGGGAATGATCATTACTTATGTCTTCTATTAACTGTTGTTTTTTATATTTTAAACTTTGATATAGGGAAGTATTTTGCCAGATTTCTTCTAAGGCTTCTGCCCAAATAGGGCTTAATGATATGTCTTGATGATGATTAAAAATATCATCGTATTTTTGAATGACAATGGCTGTTTCGTTGTGGTTTTCTGTAAAAAGACCGTTATATTTTTGAATTGAAACGGTTTTAGTTATGACTCCAAATGCTAAACAGGTATAAAACACATTTTGTAACTCTCTCATTTCTTTTTCTGGGGGAGGAATTATATCTAAAAAGTTTTTGGTGTAGTCATTGTGTAAATAAAAGGATTTTTTTTGGGCTTCATATTGATTTCTTAACTCTTCAATGCCGTTAATAATTCTGAGGGGAAACCCACCTATTTCTTGAAGGAAAATAATTTCATTTTTTGATTGAATGGATAATAGTTTATCTGCACTAACACCTAGTTTATCTAGTAATATATTCTTGAAATTTTGATTTTGTTGTTCGTCGGTTTGTCGGAAGGCGATGGTTTCTTGGGTTAGGGGTGCGGTGGGAAAATTAACGAGGTAAGGATCTTTTATATTGAGAGGAAGTAACCATTCTGCTTCTTTGCGTATTTGTTTCAATCTTGTTTGTGCGTTGGTGAAGGGATATTTATCCATAAATCGACTGACTACGGATTTTGTTAAATCAATGGTTTTCGAGCTAAATGTCACTTCTACGGTGGAGGTGATAACTTGATTTAATTCTTCTTTATCGATAATTTTTTCGCTGGTGAAAAGGTGGGATATGGATTGAGAAATAATGGTTTTTTGAGTTATGGATTTGGTGGTTTGTATGAGTAAGTTATATTTTTCTGATTTGGGTAATAAAAACTGATAGTAGTAATTGTTATCTTCGATGCTGAAAATGGCTTCTCCGTTAATTTCTTGGGAGTTAATTTGGGTTAGTTGTTCTTCTCTTTGTCGATAGAAACTATTTAAGTCATCTAAGAGGTTATAAAAGCTATTGATTTTCCCTCTCAGGTCTTGCACTTGTCGGAGAAGATTAGTAACAATATTAATACTTTCGTCTAGTAATGCTAGATCAAAGTTACGGATAATGAGATTATAAAGACGAAGAATTTCTTGCCGAGATTCATCTTTAAATTTCTCCATTTTTGCTTTATTAGAAAGAAATCCTAATCCTAAACATCCTATCTTTTCTGTCTCGATGGATTGTAAATCTTCAATGATACTTCTGGTTTCTTTTTCGATGATTTCTAAGGTAACTATGAACTGAGAGTTTTGTTTTTCTTCTTGTAATTCCCTGAGGCACTCGTTTAATTTTGTTATCATGGCTTCTAACCATGAACGAGCATTTTCGATGGAAAAGTTGGTGTTAAATGGATCTAATAATTCTTCTAAATGGGAATTAATGTCTGATTTTAGTTGTCTTGTGATACCTACACTATTTTCTTTGATGGTGGTTAACCATTTTCCTCTAATATTTTCTGTTTCACCTATTTGAATGTCTTTGAATTCTCCTTTTACTTCTTGCCATAGTTTACTGGTGAATTGTTGCCTTTGTTCTTGAGTGCGATATGATTCGACTTCATTCATGAGGCGATTTTGCCATCTTTTTACTTTTTGTTTAAAGGTTTGGTTATTTTCGAGGCTAATTTCTTCTAGTTTGGTGGAGAAAATTTGATAGTCTTTTTCGTTTCTGCTTCTCCATTGGAGTAGAAATGTTTTGAGTAAGTCTTCGGCGTAAACGACTTTTTCTTCGCCTCGTAGCCAAAAGGAAATTACATTTTGTCTTAGTTTGTTTAAACAATTAGCGATAATTAAATCACGGGGAAAATAAATTTTGGCTAGACCAAAAGTGATATATCTTTGAACGTTGGGGCGAGAATGGCGATCGCACAGTTCCATGGCTTGACGATTATTGTCTCTAATACCTTTAAATCTGTTACTGATGGAGTTTTCTTCGGCAAATTCAGCAAAAATACGATGGGCAATGAGATAGGATAAATTTTCTCTGTTGGGTATTTTATGACCGTTAAAAGTGCGATCGCCAACAAGATAACAAAAATCAAACGGGGAACGGGGTTCATTGACAGAAAAAAGCCCTTGAGCGTCATAATCACACTTAAATCTATTTTTTTCAGAACTATAATAATCTAATTCCTTGAGTGCAGCATAGGTATTGGCTTGACAGATATTATTATTACCATATAATTCAGGAGCGATGACAAAATAACCGATAAAATCTGTTCCTGCTTGATTTTGATACATTCTTCTTAGGGTATAAGCCACATCGATAAATGTACCGCTCCCCGTTCCACCGCACAGGGAACCAACGACAATAACATTTAAACCCTGCTCTACGGCAATATTTTTTCTCATCAAGGTTTCTGAATGTCCGTTGGTGCGGTTATCAGCATTTTCAATCTTTTGTCGAATTTCATTATGGTTATGGAAAAATCCTAATCGCCCGATGGAACGAACAGCACCGGCTCCATTTTCAATAGATTGTAAATTTTTCAAGAGTTTTGGGTGAAACCATTGGGCAATATGATCATAGGGCGATGATTCTTGATTACTGTTGCTAAGGTGTTCGCTTAATTGATTGATGTCTTGCTGATTCATTGTCGCAGTAACGACTTCGGATGGTTTAAATAAAAGGTTTTCCCCTCTGTGGCTGTCACCAGTTTTTAATCCTGTGGTTTTATGTTCGGATTGATTGGTGTCAATGTGAAGAAAGGTAACAATGGGTAAATTTTCTAGTGTCTCGTGGCGATCGACGATTAAACGTCTAATTTGCATTAAAATTTCTTTTCCCGTACCACCTAAGCCAATACAAATAGTACGTTTCATTTCTTGGATTTCTGGCATAATAACAAAAAGAGATAAAGCGGATAATTAATGATTAGTGACGATGCAACTAGCTATGTAGATCAAAATCTAATTTCCTAACTGGGCGATCTGAGGATAATTGAACTAATTTAATTCTAATTCTAATTACTTATTTTGATATTAATACTTAAATCCTGCTTTTCGTCAGGAAGATTCAAGAATATTGAGCGATTTTGTTTGATGGGTAAGACTATTTTTTCTGTTATTTGTCTATGGCGATATTCAAGGGGTAAGCCATGGGGTTGAGGTTGAATGATTAATTGTGTGCCTTTTCTTTTCAAATATCCCCTAGTTTCTCCCCCTGCGCATTGTATTTCTTCCCCAATGGATAGGCTTTGATTGTTTTTGAGGTAAATAATTTGACTATTATATTCATCATTATCTAATAATATCTCTAATTTCCAGACATTTTTTAATGCTAAATAATACTTAATACTGTAAAAGCTGGCGCCCATAACCCCCAAGAAGGAAAGGAAAACAACGGTAAAAGGTAGCCATAACTGATTAAAAAGATAGGGATTGACTAAACAAGTTTGTTGACCACCTGGTGCGGGGGTACAAAATTCCTGCACGGTGGGTGCAATATCCACTACGGTTAATTGATAGTTGCCGATGGTGCGACTGTTACTAGTGAGGGGAAGGTTATCTAACCAGTTTTGACGGTTAATGCTTTCGGTGGTGGTAGCATCACGATAAGGACTATTAGCAGGGGTTTCTATCCACACATCAGAGGTAATACCGGGGTCAGTTTTTAATGGTGCATCGGTTAGCCATACCACTGATTGATGTTTGATGGCTTCTGTTTCACAAAGTCGATTTTGGTTGATTTGAGCTAGATTTTGATAAATGAAGTGTTCTGCTTTTTGTATGTCGGTATTACTTTCGTTTAAGTCGGCTTGAAGGGGGATTCTGTTTAAAATTGCTTCGATGCTTTCTTGACGATTACGAACTTTGATGGCTTCAGGAGGAGTTAGGGAGTTATTATCATTTCCAGGGTTAACTTCGGAGGAAAAAGGTACTATATAAACGGTATCTCCTGATTTAAGGCTATCGTCAATAATTTGTCTAAGACGCAATCTCCCTTCGTCATCTAAACTGACGCTTTCGGTTAAGTCAATAGCGAAAACTACATCTCTCCCTCGAAACCATGATACGATTTCTAAACCTTTTATTTGCCATTGTGTCAGGCTTTCACCGACGGTAATTTGAGAGCAACTATCTATCATTAATCTTTTGGTGGAGAATTAATCTCTTTTTACGATAACTCAATTTAAACTAATAAATTCGTCTAATTCTTGATAGTCAGGAAGTTGGACACCTACTATTTTACCTACCATTCTTGATTAAAGTGCGATCGCACAGTGTTTGATCCATTGCTTATCAGAAGAATATTTTATTTCACTTTCTTTTGATAACATTATAAGGGGCGTTATTTTGTCTGTTATGAGCATACATAATAATTGCAACCATAGACCATTACTCTACTAAAACCCCAAAAACAAAGCCCCACGATAAAAAATAAACGCCATCCCCCAAGCATAAACCAAAGAAAAAACAAGGGAAAATACCGTAAACCCCCATGACTTCGACTCCGCCTTTACTGTAGCAACCGTCGTTAAACAAGGAGTATAAAGTAAACAAAAAACACAGAAACTAATGGCACTACTAGGGGCGATGGTTAAAGCAAATTGAGCCGTTAACGCAGATGTACCCATACCGTAAATAGTAGCAAAAGAACCCACCACAATCTCCTTTGCAATAAAACCAAAAATTAAAGATAGAGTCAAAAAAGGATTGATGCCAATGGGTTCCATCACAGGAGATAAAAATAACCCCAATTGTCCGCCCCAAGTGTCCAAACCCGTGGCATTTTGAGGGAAATAAGTTAAAAACCACACTGCAACACAACCAATAACAATAAAATTGGTAGCACGACGCAAAAACTCCTTTACCTCGCCCCATCCCCTCAACAAAACCTGCTTAAAAGTCGGTAATCTGTAGGGGGGCAACTCAATAACAAAAGGCTCTTTACTCTTAAATTGTTCCGTTTTACTAAATACAAAAGCTACCAAAAAACTTGCCACAAAACTAAGAACATAGAGAAAAAACAAAACAAAAGGGCCTAAATTCATTGGAAAAATTGCCCCAATAATAAACACAAAAACCGCTAATCTAGCTGAACATAACGCAAAAGGAATAATCAACATTGACAACATGCGCATAGGGCGAGAACGAATAATTCTCGTACCCATCAAAGCAGGAACATTACAGCCAAACCCCATCATTTGCATTACAAATGCCCTACCGTCAAGCCCCATTTTTGCCATGAAAGCATCCATCAGATAAGCCGAGCGAGATAAATAACCGCTATCCTCCACCGCTGCCATCACAAAGAAGAAAATTACAATTAAAGGCACAAAAGATGCCACCGTTGCCACCCCAAGCCATACTCCATTGAGTAAAAAACTTTGAATGATGTCGGGGAATGGGTTAATAACAGGCTCGATGATTTGTTCACTTATCCAAGTCGTAGCCATGTCGATGACATCTTGGGATGGTAAACCTAAATACCAGATAAGAAAGAATACCCCCAACATAGAAGCAAAAAAGATAGGAATACCAAAAACAGGATGGAGTAAAATATTATCTAGCTTTTCAGTAAAAGTTCTAACTTCCTCCGAGGGCATCTTGACAGCCTCTAAAAAAATATCCATTCTTTCTTGATTATTAATAGGATTATCTTGGAAAAAGTTATTAATATTCTCTAATTGAAAAGACTCTTTTTTTTTTAAAATTACACTATTTATCTTGTTTAAAACAGGAGTAATTCCTTTGTTATATTTCGCACTAATTAAGAATATAGGAAGCCCTAATTTCTGTTCTAACTTTTCTTGATTTATTTCGATACCATAACGCTTTGCCTCATCTGCCATATTTAACACCACCATACAAGGCAACCCAAGGGCTTTTAATTGTAAAATAAGGTTTAACTGTCGATCTATCTGGGACGCATTGACAATCAACAACACTAAATCAATGGGAAAATCCGTTAAAAACTTCTGCACAATGGATTCATCCTCAGAAAAACCCTCTAAATCATAGATACCAGGTAAATCAACAATTTCCACTGTTTGTTCTTTAATGTCTATCTCTGCCTGTAACAAATCAACGGTAATACCAGGCCAATTGCCCACATAGGCATTCATCCCCGTAAGACGATTAAAAAAAGTAGATTTCCCAGTGTTGGGTTGCCCTATGAGGATAATTCTTTTTTGGGCATTCCCAGAAACAGTTTTAATCGCCGAGTGACAGGTTTCCATGGTTTTTTCTCGAGGTGTTGAGTATGAAAATTGAATTTCTTCCTTTATTAAAAAGGATTTGGGATGAATTATGCTATTTTAACCATAATCAAATCTGCTTCTATTCTACGAATGGCAATAACGGTGGTGATTCCCACTTGTACTTGTAAGGGTCCTTTAAACCAGAATTTACGCAGTATTTTAACGGACGTACCCGCCACCAACCCCATAGCTTGAAGTCTATTGACGAGCAATTTTCCGTGGTTTCCTGTAATGATATGATCAACGATCGCCCTTTGCTGGTAATTGAGAGAGGATAAAGGAACAAGATTCATAGAGAAGGAATAGGGATAAAAAAAGAGAGATGGAAAACCACCCCTCTATATTATTCTACAAATTAACTAAACTTCCCTTACCATTTTTTATAGGGTAAAAACTTACCACACATAACCACCTGAACACGATCGCCCTTAGGATCTTCAACTTTTTCCACATCGAGGGTAAAATCGATCGCACTCATGATACCATCCCCAAATTTTTCATGGATGACCTCCTTCATAGGCATCCCATACACCTGCATAATTTCATAAAAACGATAAATAAGAGGATCAGAAGGAATAACAGGATCTAAAGAACCCTTGAGAGGGGGAACAGTCAACTCCTGGGCCAACTCCGCAGGTAAACCCAAAGCCTCCACCAACTTTTTAGCCTCAGTCTCATCCGCGCTCGCCTGACGATAAATCACCGACGCAATCCAAACCTCATCCCGTCCTAAAAGTTTTTCCAACTCAGTAAAACTAACGCCCTTTGCCTTTTTAGCCGCCAATAATTTTTCAGTAATAGGTGCAATCATTTAATTTTCTCCTTATTTTTTGATTTGTATTTGTTGATTTGTATTTGTTGATTTGTAAATATGGTAATCCCAAACGATTTATGAATAACCGACCTTTAGTTCCCCCCTTATGAAGGGGGGCTAGGGGGGATCTGATTTCACAAAAGAGAGAGAATCACCATAGATACATAAATTGTTCCATTGATACTCCCCTCGCCCTTTGGGAGAGGGGCTGGGGGTGAGGGGATTTAATCCCTTTCCCATAGAAACTTGCGATCCGATTCATTAATAACAAAGTCATTGATACTAGCAAAACGATATTGCATTAAGCCATTGTCCGCAAATTCCCACATCTCATTACCATAGGCACGATACCACTGGTTAGATTGATCATGCCACTCATACTCAAACCGCACCGCAATGCGATTATCCGTAAAAGCCCACAACTCCTTGTGCAATCGGTAATCCAACTCCTTTGCCCACTTACGGTACAAAAAAGCCTTAATTTCCTCCCTCCCAGATAAAAACTCATCACGATTACGCCATTGAGAATCAATAGTATAAGCCATGACCACCTTTTCAGGATCTCTTGTATTCCAAGCATCCTCCGCCATCTTGACCTTTTGAGTTGCCGTTTCTAGGGTAAAAGGAGGAAAAGGGGGTTTAGATTCAGTCACCATGATTATTTATGATATTTAACAACTTGATTAAGCAACTCTAGCCTCTTCCACCGCACGGGTTTCTCGGTATAAATGCTCCTCCATCGCCACCTTCAAATCATGGTAAGCAGGGTGATCTTCCACCTCAAAACGATTACGAGGACGGGGAAAAGGCACATCCAACACCTGAGCAATTTCCGCCGCAGGGCCTTTGGTCATCATGATAATTTTGTCCGATAGTAACAAAGCCTCATCAATGCTATGGGTAATCATTATTACCGTCTTACGATGTTCCTCCCAAATCCGCTCAATTTCTTCCTGCAAAAAACCACGGGTGAGGGCATCTAACGCCCCAAAAGGTTCATCCATCAGCAAAATTTCAGGATTAATCGCCAAAGCTCTGGCAATTCCTACCCTTTGCCTCATTCCCCCCGATAGCTCATGGGGATGTTTTTTAGCTGCCCCTTCCAGGCTCACCAACTGTAAATGCTCCTTAACAATCCTGTTTAAATTAGTAGCAGACATTTTTGGGTAAACCGTTTCGAGGGCAAAGCGGATATTTTCTTCCACCGTCATCCAAGGCATGAGGGCATAATTTTGAAATACCATACCACGATCAGGCCCAGGTCCTGTGATAGGTTCTTTGTTCATCATTACCGATCCAGTGGTGGCAGAGGATAACCCCGCAATAATTGCCAGTAGAGTGGACTTACCACAGCCCGAGGGGCCAATGATACTGACAAAAGTATTGTATTCAATATTGAGATTGATATTTTCGAGGGCAACAAAGGTTTTTTTCTTGGTGCCAAATAGTCCTGTTTTTGTAGAGAATACCTTAGATACTCCCCTTAAACACACTTGGACACTATCAGGACTTTCGAGACAAGTTAAATATTCTGGTTGAGTTGATACAGTCATTATTAATTATTGTTTACCAAAGGAAACGAGTTTTTCAAGGAAGATAAAAATTTGGTCAAGGATTAAACCCACCAAACCGATGATGATGATAGCGACGATGATATTCGGTAAATAAAGGTTATTCCATTCACTCCAGATAAAGTAACCTAAGCCAGTACCTAAAAGCATTTCCGCTGCTACGATTACTAGCCAAGAAATACCCATACTGATCCTTAATCCCGAAATAATATTGGGCAGTGCCGCAGGAATAATCACCTTAAAGATAGTCCGCCAACGGGAAGCCCCTAAAGTTCTCGCCACATCCAGATAATCGGAGTTAACATTACTAACCCCAAAGGCTGTATTGACAAGGGTGGGCCAAATACTACTGATTAAGATGATAAAAATACCTGTTTTTTCGGAATCTCTGAATAAATATAGACCTAAAGGCAACCATGCCAAGGGAGATACAGGTTTAAGTAACTGTACATAAGGATTGAATGCCTTAGCGGCAATTTTGGAAATACCAATTAAAACTCCCAAGGGTACAGCAATGATAGAAGCCATAGTATAACCGATCGCCACGCGCCGTAAACTAATTAATAAGTTCCAACCGATACCTAAATCATTCGGACCATTATCAAAGAAAGGGTTAGTAATCCACCACCACAATTCTTTTAGAGTCAGAGAAGCAGTGGGCATTCCTTGGGAAAAAAGCTCCATATTTGCCCCAATTTCCCACAGGGATAGGAAGATGGTTAAGGAAATTAAAAATATTCCCAGCGCCCTTATGTTCTCGCTTTCTAGTAATTGTTTAAATTTATTTTCTTGGGTAATAGTCATTATTTTACAAATTTTGTTCTATTTCTCGCCAAACCAGAAAAGTCTTTGATCTCCCCCTAAACGCCCCAATTTTGGGGTAGTTAGACATTTTATGGCTGTAATACTAACGATTGAAAAAGCTATTACAATCACTAATTCTGTTCCCCCCTTATTAAGGGGCTAGGAGGGATCAGTTCTTAAAATTGGCATTAATTAATTTGTCCATTGAATTAAAATCCAAACTCATCAATTTGAGCCTGTATATACTCTTCTGGGTTTTGGGGATCAAATTCATCAAAGGCAAGGGTTTCCGTGCGATAAATATCGTCGGGGGGAGTTTGTCCTAATTCTTGAGCCAATTCCCTCGCTAAATCCGTTAGAAAGACCTCCTGCCCAATTTGGTCATAACCACCATCCGCTACTAATTCTGCTGCCTTACCATCCCCAGAAATATTCCAACGGACTAATTGAGAGGTAATCCAGTTAGCGAAACTCTGCCAAGGATAGGGATCGAAATCGATGCGATCGGGTATATTAAAGGTATTGCCTAAACCATCTTCAAAATTACCTGTTAACACCGCTTCCACCACTTCTACGGGTTGATTGAGAAAAGCTCTACCAGAGATTGCCTCGGCAATTTGTACCCTATTTTCCTGTACCCTAGCGTAATCTGTTGCCTCAATAATGGCTTTATTCAAAGCTCGGAAGGTATTAGGATTATCACTAATCCAAGTATCACTAGCGGCAAAGGCACAACAGGGATGACCATCCCAAATATCTTTAGTAAGTTTATAAATAAACCCTGCTCCTTCAAATACTGCCCTTTGGTTGAAGGGATCAGGCATCAAGAAACCATCAATATCCCCTGCTACTAACTGGGCAATACTATCTGGGGGGGGTACAGGGCGGATGGTAACATCTGTATCAGGGTTAATGCCCCCTGTGGCTAGGTAGTATCTAAGTAATAGATTGTGCATGGAGTAGGGGAAAGGTACACCTAATACAAAGCCCCTAAAGTCTGCGGGCCCATTTACATTACCCCGATGTTTTTCGGCAATGGTAATAGCCTGACCATTGATATTTTCAATACTAGCTAGTTTTACCCCAAAGGTAGCTGAACCTAATCCTAAAGTCATGGCGATGGGCATGGGGGCTAACATATGATATGCGTCTAGTTCCCCTGCGATCGCAGAATCCCGTACAGCACCCCAACTAGGCATTTTTACAACCTGAGTATTTAGACCGTATTTTTCATAGAAGCCTAAAGGCTCAGACATAATAATGGGGGTCGCACAGGTAATGGGAATAAAGCCCACCCGTAAATCAGTTTTTTCTAAGTCGGACACGTCTGCAGGGGGGGCATCGGGATCAACCACTGTATCACCACCACCATTCCCACAAGCATTTACAAGGGTGACAAGGGCAGCACCAATGGCAACGTTTTGCAAAAACTTACGGCGACTTATTTCACCATTACGGATGGCATCTCCAAAAAACTGTCCTGCTTTTGGTCCAAAGGCTGCTGAAAAGGCGTTATCTAGTCCTCCCGCTTGTTTTGCCAATTCCAAGATTAACTTTTCACGTTTGGGGCTACCTTTCCCCGCCATTTTCAAAAATAACTCTTTTCTTAATTCCGCAGAACTAAGGGCATCGGCAATTTCAAAGGTTTGGGGTTTATATACCCCCATTTTCGTCAAGTCACTAATCATGTCCAAAGGATCACTGGGCATACTTTGCATAAATTCCCAATGATCTTGACTGGCATGGAATTTACCACATTTGATACAGAGGTTTTCAACTCCTTTCCATTCATCTCTCTGAGATAAAACCGTTTTTGTTAATCCCATGTCTTTAATATGTATGAATATATGAACTGAATATGTGCATTAAACGGTTTTTTATTTGATGTCACTGTATTATTTGATACTTTTATCGTGTTTTTTAGCTCACTTGTTGCATTTTGCGAATATTTTAAACGCAACATAAGAATTACTTAATTTATTTATGTTTCATTTAATGTTAGGCAATAGCTTTACTTCAACTTGCTATAATTCATAAATATGTGTCTGTTTTTTATAGTTAAATGACCACCAAAAATCTATCATTCATCCGCCCAGATTTATTAAGTCTTAATGCTTATCACCCTACACCCATTGATGAGAGCCAAAATTTGGTTCGTTTAGATGCTAATGAAAGTCCTTTAAATTTACCTCCAGAAATTAAGGCAAAATTAGCTTCTATTTATGATCAAAAGGTTACTACCAATCGTTACCCTGATGGGGGTCATTTTAAACTTAAAAATTTAATTGCTGAATATGTCAATGAGACGGCAAATTTGGCAGGGGAGATTAAAACCAGTCATGTATCGGTGGGAAATGGTTCGGATGAAATTATTCGTTCTATTTTAATTGCTACCAGCCTTAATGGACAGGGTTCTATTTTGGTGGCGAATCCTACTTTTTCCATGTATGGTATTTTGGCGGAAACTTTGGGGATTCCTGTGATAAGGGTTAACCGTCATGAATCAGATTTTAGTATTAATTTAACGGAAGCGAGTGAAGCGATTAATAATCCAACTTCTGCCCCTGTTAAGGTGGTTTTTGTGGTACATCCTAATTCCCCTACCGCTAATGGTCTGACTCAAGGTGAGATTGATTGGTTAAAACAGTTACCTGATGATATTTTGGTGGTGGTAGATGAGGCTTATTATGAGTTTAGTGGACAAACTTTAGTGTCAGAAATTCTCGCTCATCCTAATTGGATGGTTACTCGGACTTTTTCTAAGGCTTTTAGGTTAGCGGCTCATCGGGTGGGATATGCGATCGCCCCTAGCCCTATTATTGATATATTAGAAAAAATTAGACTCCCCTACAATTTGCCTACCTTTGCTCAACTAGCCGCTGAAATTGCCCTCGAAAATAGAGATTTAATTTTACCTTCTGTTAAACAAATAATGGAAGAAAAAGAAAGGGTTTATAACCAATTAAAAACCAATGAAAAATTAAAAGTATGGCAAAGTGACTCTAATTTTATCTATTTAAGAGCAAAAGCTAATCCATCTCCAGAAAATCACAATGAGATTATGAATCAATTAAAAGCCAAAAATATTTTAATTAGACACACAGGGGGAGGGTTAAGAATTTCTATTGGCACCAAGGAAGAAAATGATCAATTATTATCTGCAATCACAAGAATAATTATGTAAATTGAGCGATGAGTAAATGCTTAAATCCTGATTGTCTAACGGAAAACTATCCCAGAGATGATACTTGTAAAAAATGTGGGTCAAAATTACTGCTCAAAAATCGTTATCGTGCCATTAGAGTCATTGGAGAGGGTGGATTTGGAAGGACTTTTTATGGCATAGATGAGAATGAGAGGGCAAATTCTCGTTGTGTGATAAAGCAGTTTTTACCCCAAGCCCAAGGTACGAGTAATAAGAAAAAAGCGAAGGCTCTTTTTGCCCAAGAAGCAAGGCAATTGGAAAAGTTAGGTACCCATGCCCAAATACCGAAGTTTATTGATTATTTTAGCCAGAATAATCATCAGTATTTATTACAGGAATTTATTGATGGGGATAATTTGGCTCAGGAGTTAGCTTCTGAGGGGGTTTTTAATGAAAAAAAAATTACAGATTTATTGTTAAAAATTTTACCTGTTTTAAAGTTTATCCATGAAAATCAGGTGATTCATCGAGATATAAAGCCAGAAAATATTATCCGTCGTCGCAGGGATAGTCAACTGTTTTTGGTGGATTTTGGTGCGTCTAAGGTGGCTCAAAATGCGGATTTGGGGTTGACAGGTACGGTTATTGGCTCGGCTCAATATTGCGCCCCTGAGCAGACTTTTGGCAAGGCAAGTTATTGTAGTGATTTGTATAGTTTGGGGGTGACTTGTCTTTATTTACTGACGGGGGTTAAGCCTTTTGATTTGTTTGATACGAGGGAGGGGCAATGGGTATGGCGAGATTATTTACTGTGCAATCCTATTAAAAATGATTTGGCGGTGGTGTTGGATAGGTTGGTGGAGGGGGCTAGTAATAAACGTTATCAATGGGCTGATGAGGTGCTGGAGGCTTTACAACAAGAGTTTGAGGGGAATAATTCTTTTTCGTCAGAAGTTCAATCTTCCCTTGATTTGCATTACAGACGAGGTAATCATTTTTTAAATAGCGGGGATTATAAAAGGGCGTTAAGTTGTTTTGATAGGGTGATGGAAATTGATCCTAGTTATGGTTTTGTTTGTCAGAAAAGGGAGTTTGCGTCGGTGCAGTGGGCGAAGGTAAATCTTGAGAAGAATACATCTTGGAGGGTTAATAGGGTTAATTTTTGGGTTTTTAGTGCGATCGCCCTTAGTGGTTTTATTTTCAGTTTTGTTACGGTTATAAACCCTAATTTTTCTAGTAGTAGGGGATTAGTTGCCATATTTTCGAGAACATCGGAAACATCCCCTTCCCAATATTATGAGCGGGGAAATAAAGCCTATGGGGAAAAGAATTATGCGCTTGCTATTACCTATTATGATTTAGCCATTAGGGGTGATGGTACTTATGTTGATGCTTATAATAATCTCGGTAATTCTTATTATAGTTTAGGTAAATACCAAGAGGCGATCGCCCATTATCTTCAAGCCATAACCCTTAATCCTCAATATGTTAACGGTTATTATAACCTCGGAAATGTATATCGAGCCATGGGGGAGGAAAGGAAAGCCATTATTCAATATGATATGGCCATTGAAATCGATCCAAGTTACAAAAATGCCCACTACAATCGAGGTATTGCAAATTATAATTTAGGTAATCATCCAGAAGCTATCGAAGATAATACTAAGGTTTTAGCCATAGAAAATAATGACGTTTCCGCCCTCATCAATCGGGGTAACTCTTACTTTATTCTCAAAGATTATCCCCAAGCCATGGCAGACTATCAACAAGTTATCGTCCTAAAACCAGATTATCAAATCGCTTATTACAATCGGGGTAATGTCCATCGAGTTCAAAAAAACTATCAAAGGGCGATCGCAGATTATCAAAAATCCATTGACTTAAACCCCAATCATTTAGACTCCCATAATAATATGGCCCTGTCCTACGAAAAAATAGGTAATATTGATAAAGCCATAGAAGGGTATCAAAGGGCGATCGTACTTAATCCTAAATATCAACTAGCCATAGACAATCTCCATCGCCTACAAAACCCCTAATCATCATTTTGAATCTCATCATTCGGTAAAGACACAGAAAAACCCTCTAGGTGAAATTTAACCTGACTTTGAATTTCCTTATTCAACCAACTATTAAACAACTCATCCATTAACCTTCTCGCCATATTAACATCCAATTGAGCAGGAATATATTTCTCTAACCTCAAAATTACCACCCATTCACCAATTCTCACGGGGGCTAAAACTTTTCCCGGTTGGGCGCTTATCAAAAGTCGAGCAATTTGGGGATGAGGCACCGTCAACTCCACAGGGCCCACAACTCCCCCAGTCTCGGCTTCTGGCCCTTGGGTAAACTCTCTGGCAAGGGTAGCAAAATCTTGTCCATCATCTTGGATTCTAAAAAATAATTCTTGGGCTTGTCCTACATTTTTAGTTCTAATCAAAGAATAAATAATTTTATCTAGCTCTCTTTTTCTTTTTAAATAATATGATTCCAATTGAGGTTTAAACGTTTCTTCTTTAAATTTATCTAGTTTAATTCCCCGCAAAACTCTTTTTTCTAACTGCTCAAAGGTTAAATAATTTCTCTCTAACCATACTTTTAATTGCTGTTTATCATTGGGGGCAATTTTCATTTGGTTGAAAAACTGTTGATAGGCCATATTCTTTTCCTCTAGGGTACACTCAATATGGGCGATCGCACCATCTAAAATAATTTCAGTGGCTAAAGGAATAACAATTTGTTTTTCGGCTAAAAGAGAAAAAACATTTTCTTCCGTTATTTTATAATCACTAATTTCAATGTAAGAACCCATCACAATTTTTTCAACTAATTTACCCCTATTAATATTACAATAACTTGACCTTTTTTCACCCTTTGATTGCTTATTTATACGATGATCACAAGGCTTTGAATAGTATAATAACTAACCATCTCCATAATTTTACCTTCCTGACTTTAAATTTATTCTTTACCACACAGCAGGATTTAATTGATAATATTGCCTTAATTGTTCATATAATAAAGGATGATTTACCGCCATTAATTTTCCTTTGATAAAAAAAGTTTCCGTAGCCACCGCAAAAAATTCTACAGGATTAGTCGCTCCATATTTATCAATAATTGTAGGCTCTTGCACTTGGGTTGATAAACATAATTTTTGATACTCCATTTTAAAAATATTTTGCCAAATTAAAGTAGCTTCCAAATTCTTAAGTCGAGGAGTACCTGTAGCGTTACCAAATTCTTGGTCTAATTGATGACTAAATTCATGTAATACCACGTTTCCCCGTGCATTAGGGGATTGTGACTCTAATTGAACATCTGCCCATGAAAGTAAAATATCCCCATCTTTACCCGATTTATGACCAACGGATGATTGACCTAAGAGTAAATGATTTTCTGAGGAATTTTTACGATGTTTCTTTTGGATAATACCGGGATATATGTAAATATATTTAAGGTAAGGAAAATAGTTACTTCTATTAGGATGTAAAAAATTAGGATTATTTTCTATTAATAATAAACAGGCTTGGGAGGCAATGGTTAATTTCATTTCATCTGTTACTTCTACCCCATCTTTACCTATAAAATCTTTTTCAGCGATGAATATTTTTATATAATTTTGTAATTGTTGTTTATATTTATTGGGCAATTTTTGGTATAAGTAAACATTTTGATCGAGAAAAGTAAGCCAATTTTTATTGATAGGGGAAGAGTAAATTAATTTTCTTTTTTTATTAGTGTTTAAGGCTAAGATAACATAGGAAAAAGCCATTATTAATAAAATAACTATAATTAAATAAATATCGGTCATTCTTTTTAAATATTTTATTTGACGGTAGGGCGACTAATAAAAAATTATCCTCCATAACATTTATCTTATCCATCTGCCTTTAAAATTGGTTTGTGGTAAAGTTATTCATTTTCTCAACATTAAATTATTATGACTACGGAAAATCTTAAAACAATTATTATCGGTGCAGGGGCATGGGGTACAAGTTTATGTTTTTTACTTAACCATGCGGGTTTTGAGTGCGAAGTGTGGAGTCGTCGCTCAGAAAAATCCTTGGAGGAAGTGGTAAAAGATGCGGATGTAATTATCTCGGCAATCTCCATGAAGGGGGTTGTGGCGGTTAGTCAGCAACTTAAGGAAATCGGTTTAAAAGACAACGCTATTATTGTTACCGCTACTAAGGGTTTAGATTTTGAAACTACCCTCACTCCTTCCCAAATTTGGCAAACTACATTTCCTAACCATGCGGTAATCGTGTTGTCAGGACCAAATCTTTCTAAGGAGATAAAAAAAGGTTTACCTGCGGCTACGGTTTTGGCTAGTAATGATACCGAGGCGGCGGAGTTGGTACAAAGTATGTTCGGTTCAGATATTTTTAGGGTATATGTTAATAATGACCCCATTGGGACTGAATTGGGCGGTACGTTAAAAAATGTAATGGCGATCGCCTCTGGGGTGTGTGATGGGTTAAACTTAGGTACAAACGCAAAAGCTGCCCTTTTAACGAGAGCATTACCAGAAATGATTAGGGTAGGGACTCATCTAGGGGCATCGGTGGAAACATTTTTCGGTTTATCAGGTTTAGGAGACTTACTAGCCACCTGTGACAGCCCCTTATCCCGTAACTATCAAGTGGGTATGGGATTATCCCAAGGCAAGGACTTAGATGATATTTTAGAGCATTTAGAAGGCACCGCCGAAGGAGTAAACACCGCCAACGTATTAATAAAACTAGCCCACAAAGAAAAAATCCCTGTACCCATTTCCTATCAGGTTTATTTACTCTTAAAAGGTAAAGTTTCCGCCGTGGAAGCTGTAGAAAATCTTATGGCAAGGGAATTAAAAGAAGAATTCTGGTATTTAGAATTTTAATCTAACTTAAGGGGGTAACAACCCCTTTTCCCTGAAAATAAATCGAGATGACAGGATTTGAACCTGCGGCATCCTGCTCCCAAAGCAGGCGCGCTACCAAGCTGCGCTACATCTCGTTAGGCAAGTTTTTGCCACCATACACAAGTTTAACTTAATTAAGATGTTTTGACAAGGAAGGGAAATAATTGAGAATTGAGAATAAAACTTTTAATGTTGCTTATTTTGGGTCTGAAAAATCATTAAACTACAGCAAATATATAATAATAGAACTATTATTACCATTGCCCATTGCCTAACTAAACCAAAATTAGACCTTAATTCACCAAACCCAAACTTTTAAGGTACAAATACTCTCATCAAAGCCCAAGTTATTTTTTACTTTGAATTAATCCCTCTGTCATGGTGGCTAATTTTTCTAATTCACTTTGTAATTCATTTACTTTAGTTTGATATTTTTTCTTTCTAATTAAAGCCTCCCTTGCCAAATCTTCACGGTTATTTTGTAAGGCTTTATAAGCTACTTTTTGCCATATATCAACTTCCTTGAGGGCTTCTTTATATTCAGGTTGTATTCTATCCCATGCCACTCGAATATCATTTAAGGCACTATTGATAATATTTTCGGTATTATTATTACTAACATCTTTAAAGGCTGTTTTCAGGGGATCAAAAAGATTAAAAGTATTTAGTTTATTGATAGTGGGAATAAAGTCTTGTACTTGCTTACTTTCGTTGATTCCTGTTTTGCACCAAGTGGCAAAATGTTCGCAGTTATTAAATAATAAGTTATATTTATTTTCCCCAAGACGACTAAATGCCCTTTCTAATACGATGTCGGGGATGAAGGAAAAACCCCGAGGGTATTGACGGATATAAACCCGATTACCTTTACTAAAGGTATCAAAGGAAGTTTTTTCTATGATTTCGCTAGGTTTACGATAGTGGATGATGTTGCCGTCTCCCGTGTCGATGCCGTGGTGTTGATATACGCCGTCGAGGTTGGCAAATTTACGCCACACATATAATTGATCACCTTTTGCCATTTTCTCTTTAAAATACTCTGTGAAACTGGGAATCGTCTTTCATTTTATCGGTAGTTGACGGAAACCATGGCACTATTATTTTTTAATGATGTATCTAGCGCTTCGAGGATTTGGATTAATTCTGTGGCAAATTCCCCCGTAGATATTTTTGGTTGCTGATTGGTTTTGATGGCGGATAGGAAGCGATCGCCCATTAGTGCTAAGGTATTGAAGGGTGTAAAATCAATTTTTTTAGTGGAATAACCATCTACCACCATGGGCAAGGTATCCTGATGAATATTTGCCCGATGAAGGGTTAAAGGTGATTGGGACATCATTTCATCGAAAACTAAACTACCCTTTTCCCCCACCATGGTTAATTTTCTTTGCTTATCGGCATTTAACCAACTAACATGAATGGTTGCCACAAAACCAGAAGGATAAAACAACTTTAACCACGCCACATCCATTAAATTATGGCTGAGAAAATTTTGCCCTTGGGCTGACACTTGGAAAGGTTTTTCCCCCAAAACATAATTAAAAATGGAAATATCATGGATGGCTAAATCCCAGATAACATTAACATCCCCTCGAATGGCATCGGCATGGGTGCGGGAAGCATAACCATATTTTAATTTTCCTATATCTCCCTGATTAATCCGATTATTTAACTCTTCAATTAAAGGATTAAATAAATATGTATGATCAACAAATAAAACTAAGTTCTTGTTATTAGCTAATTCAGTAATTTTACTAGCTTCAATAGAGTTAATTGTTAGGGGTTTTTCCGCTAATATATGATAATCATTCTTTAAAAAATAGTCTATTAATTTATAATGAGAAGTAGCTGGAGTGGTTATTATAACTGCATCTAGTTGTTTTATATTAGTAATTTTTTGCTCATTAGTTAACAGTTGAACTGTATGAGGAATATTATATTTTTCTTGGATAAAATCTAATCTTGTAGGACTATTATCACAAATTACTCTTAAACTAACATCAGGATGATTAAGAAAAATTTTGACAAAATGACTACCCCAACGTCCTGCACCTAAAATGGCAATGTTGATCATAAAACTTTCTTAACTTTTGTTATTTTTGGGGAAAAACTTTGATTAACAAGGGGTTTAAACCCCTTGCCCGAAAGGATCATTATAAATTTAGATGCTGGTTAATTCTTTTTCCTTAACAGCTAAAAGCTCATCAATTTTAGTAGTAAACATATCAGTCACTTTTTGAATTTCATCCTGTAAATCACGGGATTCATCTTCAGAAATATCACTATTTTTTTCTTGTTTTCTTACCTTATCGATGGCATCTCGGCGGTGGTTACGCACAGAAACTTTACCATCTTCAGCATACTTCCCAGCAAGTTTAACAAATTCTTGGCGACGTTCGGCAGTCAGGGGGGGGATGTTGAGACGAATTACTTGCCCATCGTTGTTGGGGGTTAATCCAATGTCGGAAAGGGAAATGGCTTTTTCGATTTGACTCATACTACCACGGTCAAAGGGTTGAATTAAAATGGTGGTGGCATCGGGGGTGCTAATACCTGCCAAAGTTTTTAGGGAAGTATCGGCGCCATAGTAATCGATCATGATTTTATCGAGTAAACTGGCGTTTGCCCTACCTGTGCGGATGGTATTAAAGTCTTGTTGTGTCCTCTCGACACTTTTTTGCATGTTAGCTTTTAGATCATCAATTAACGTCATAAGAACCTCCTATAATTGTACCTATGGGTTCACCTTTTATTGCTCGAATGATATTACCACGTTCGGCAAGGTTGAATACCACAATGGGGATATTGTTTTCTTTGCAAAGGGCGATCGCCGTTCCGTCCATAACTCTCAAATCTTCGGTCAAAACATGGGTATAGTTTAAACTTTTATAAAGACGAGCATTAGGATTAGTAACAGGGTCGCTATCATAGACACCATCTACTTTAGTGGCTTTAAAAATTACTTGAGCGTCAATTTCTGCCGCCCGTAGCGCCGCTGTGGTATCGGTGGTAAAAAAGGGATTTCCTGAACCTGCCCCAAATATAACGACTCTGCCTACTTCTAGGTGACGGATGGCACGTCTGCGAATATAGGGTTCGGCTACTTCCTGCATGGCGATCGCAGTTTGAACTCTAGTAGGAATATCCATTCTTTCTAAAGCATCTTGTAATGTCATGGCATTCATCACGGTGGCAATCATACCAACATAATCAGCGGTTGCCCTATCCATCCCCGCCGCCGATGCCTTTACACCCCTAAAAATATTACCTCCACCAACGACAATGGCCACTTCCACTTTTTCTCGGACAACCTGTGCAATGTCTTCAGCAATATCGGCAACTACCTTGGGATCTATACCATAACCCAAATTACCCATTAATGCTTCACCGCTTAACTTCAGTAAAACTCGTTGGTAAATCATTTTCTAGTCGTGCCTTTTTTTCTGTTTGATTATTTTCTTTCGTTAAGATAGCAGTTTTTGTGCCTTTAGAGCAATCAAGCAATGGATAATGGATAATTGATAATTGATAATGGATAATTGATAATAAAGAGTAATCACCCTATCACCTTGTCTCCTATTACTCATTCATCGCTCTAACAATGCCATAGGCATCCACACTGAGATATTTCAGGGCTGCTTGTTGAATATCATCCACCGTCAGAGAGCGTAAATTATCCGTATAACTAAAAGCTAAATCTAAACTACCTAACTGAGAATAATAATAACCATAAAGATTGGCGCGATCGCCCGGTTTCTCACTCTGAAAAATAAACTGATTCGCCACAAGATTACAAACCCTTTTTAGTTCAACCTCAGACACCCCATTATCCTGAATATCCTTAACATGACCAAGAATCTCCGTCTCCACCCTATCCAAATTATCCTTATCCAACTGACTAGCAATATAAAAAACCCCCTGCACCTGATGATTCATATTACTAGCCCCAATGCCCTTCACCAACCTTTTATCCTCCCGTAGATTGCGGAATAAACGGGATAACTTACCCTGCCCCAAAATCATCGCCAAAACATCCAAAGCGAGGGTATCATGGAAACTCATTAACCCCGGCACACGCCACATCATAATCATCCTCGACTGTTGCAACGCAGAATCCCGATAATCTTCCCTCACAACCTCCGTAAAAGGTAACTCTGCCATCATCTCAGGCTTAAAACCTTTTTCTCCTGCCAGTGAAAAATCTGCCATGGCATCGGCGACAATGGCCGTTAAATCTTCAACAGGTAAATTACCCACCGCATTCACCGTCATGGAAGTCGGTTGATACCAACAGCGATGAAAATCATACATTTCCTGTCTTGTCAAAGGCTCAATAATTTCTTCCGTACCCAAAATAGGTCGAGAGTAGGGTAAATTAGGAAAACAAATCTTCATAGCCTTCTCAAAAACTAAACGGCGAGGATTATCATTTGCCCGACGAATTTCCTCTAAAACCACCAACTTTTCTCTGGTAAACTCAGACTCAGGCAAACTACAATTTAAGACCAAATCTAATTGTAAAGGGGCTAAATGGGCAAAATCTTGGGGAGAAGAAGTGACATAAAAATGGGTATATTCATGACTCGTAGCCGCATTTGTCACCGCCCCCCTTGCTTCTACAACCCTTTCAAATTCTCCGCAAAGGAGTTTCTGACTTCCTTTAAAGATCATGTGTTCTAAAAAGTGAGCCATACCGTTGATATTATTACTTTCCACCGCTGAACCAACATTAAACCAGACATTAAAATTAACCGCCTCTACGGGCATTTGTTCGGCGATAATAGTTAACCCATTGGATAGTGTAGTGATGGTGGGTGTTTTATGGAGAGTTGGTTTAACTGCGGTTAGGCTCATTAGTGGTATTTTACATTTATACTTACTTTCCCATTCTAGTCCATTGTACTAAAAGGCAAAAGGCTAAATAACCACAAAAAAACCGCCCCTGATGGAGACGGTTTCTACTTTTTTGATCAAAAATCAATTTAAAGCCAAATTAACCCAACTCACGGGAAGTAAACTTCTCAATGGTTGCTTGACTTTCATAGACAAAATTATGATTACTATCCTTAGTCTTGTTCATGCTGGGAAGAAGATTTCGAGATTGGAGGCTCATGTGTAGCTGTAAATGGGCAACATAATCACTTACATCTTCTTTGGGAGAAGGATGGGGAATATTGGCGTTTAAGTTCATTGTTTCCTGCTGAATAATATGGCTATGATTAGTCAACCCTATCATTTTTTACTGGGTCAGTCAAGGTTCGTTTAAGATACTTAACTTGGTTGAGATTTTAAAATTTTTTCAATAATTTGATAATTAGCATCGGGAAAATCAAAGTTAGTCAATTCCTCTGGTTTTATCCACCTAATCTCGGCACATTCAAGGGTTTGAGGTTCTCCTGCGATGATACGGGCATAATATACCATTAAAGTAAGGGAAAGGTGAGGATAATCATGTTTAATGTTGATTAAATGTTTTCCTACTTCAATATCAACCCCTAACTCCTCTTTTATTTCTCTGACGATACATTCTTGGGCATTTTCTCCCTCTTCAAGTTTCCCCCCCGGAAATTCCCATTTATTTGCCATGGTGCCTTTGTTTCTTCTTTTGTCAATGAGAATCAACCCTTCGTCATTAACAATTACGGCTGTACCGATTCTGAGGTAGGGTAAATTAGACATGGGGAGTTACAAATATTAAGATAAAGTAAAAGATAAGTTTAAAATAGCACTTATATTCTATATGTTTAATTGGTTTCGTCGCAATAAAGATAATAGTCAAGAGCAGGTAAAGCAAGATGTTACCCCTACCCCTGAAATTCAAGAGGAAGTAGTTGAGAGGGAGGAGGAGGAAAAAACGTCTGCCCCCGATGAGCAATATTTGGAGTGGGCGAAAACGGCTTTTGCGAATATCCAAAAACAAAAGGCAGGGGTTGACACTGAGTCGGTGGAAACGGAAGCTGATGAGGAAGTGGTGGCGGAGTCTGAGGAGGCGCAAACCGTTGAGCAAGAAGAGGTAGTGGCGGAGGCTGAGGAGGAGGAAAAAGAAGAAGAAAAAGCCCCTGAGATGGGGGAAAATGTTCCTGCTTGGATGCAAAAGTCTGATCGCCTCGAAACCCTCAAGGAAACGGCTATGGACACCACGGAGGAGGAGTTGGATGAGGATTTTATGTGGTCGGCGCAGGTGTTGGCTTCTCAGGGTAGAAGCGCGGAGGATGTAAGTGCGGAGGAGTTTGAGTGGCTCAAAAAATTAAGGCAGGGGTTAGGAAAAACCCGACGAAACCTCATTAATCAATTAAAGTCCGTGGTAGGGCAGGGCCCGCTTAATGATGATGCGGTGATGGAAATTGAGGCGTTGTTGTTGAGTGCGGATGTGGGTGTGGAGGCAACGGATTATATTATTACTACCCTACAGGCAAAGTTACGGGAGGAGGCTTTACCCCCCGAAGAGGCGATCGCCTATTTAAAGCAAATCGTACAAACCCTGTTGGATAAACCCCTTGAGCATAGGGAAGATAAAACCTTTGAACCTCGAGAGGGTAAGTTAAATATTTGGCTTTTGACGGGGGTAAATGGGGCTGGTAAAACTACCACCATCGGCAAACTAGCTCACCTTGCCAAAACTTCGGGTTATAGTTGTGTGATTGCGGCGGCGGATACTTTTAGGGCGGCGGCGGTGGAACAGGTGAAGGTATGGGGAGAGCGCACCGATACCCCTGTGATTGCTAATCCTGGTAAAAATACTGATCCTGCGGCGGTGGTGTTTGATGGCATTAATGCGGCGATCGCCCGTAATGCTGATTTATTATTAGTAGATACCGCTGGAAGACTGCAAAATAAAAAGAACTTAATGGAGGAATTAGCAAAAATTCGCCGTATCATCGATAAAAAAGCCGTCAATGCCCATGTGGAATCTTTGGTGGTTTTGGATGCTACCCTAGGGCAGAATGGACTACGACAAGCTCAGGTTTTCTCTGAGGCGGCCGATTTAACGGGGGTGGTATTAACTAAGTTGGATGGTACTGCTAAAGGGGGCGTGGCGATCGCCGTTTCCCAACAATTAAACCTACCCATTCGCTTTATTGGTGCCGGGGAAGGCATGGAAGATTTACGCCCCTTCTCTAGTTTTGAATTTGTGGAAGCCTTGTTATCACAATAGTTAAGGGGTGCTGAAAAGTATTAACAAATAAACTTTTAATAATTTGCAGTATCAGATTCAGTTGGACAATCATCATGTAATAACCATCATCAAGGTAAAATTATAAGTGATTGTCCTGATTGTTTATATAGGGAGATGCTAAAAGCGAAAAAGGCGAAACAATTTTAACCGTCGGTAGAAACCTTAAATCCATCTGACTTTAAGTTCTGAAGGGAGGAAAATTATGTTGCCAATATGTCATTAGAGAAAATAATAAATTGTTTAAATCTTCTCGGGGCAAATTGCTATCTTTAGCCATCGATACTTCAATCCATAAACAACGACGATCTTGGATTAATCTTTCACCCTTCAACCATTGCCACAATTTAGGGAAATTTAAATAAAGGTCTTGATAATATGAAACAAATTGATTACTCGTAATACTAGACTTTCCCTCAACATTAACACAAGTAGTTAAAAACTTATTATTGTCATAGGTAAACTGTAAATAGTCATTGTTATTAATTAAAACAGGATCCGAATCTTGCATAATAGGTAAATCATGAAAATTCTTGTTGTAATAACCTTCAAGAGAAGCAAAAGTATTCACTACATAACGTAAATTTACAGTTAAGATACTTTCTCTTTTTCCATAAACATAACTCCTTTCTGATAAGATTATATTCCATCCTCTTTGCTCAGAACGAAGTTGTTCTATGGATACAATAGGATCATTATCTCTAAATACAGGATTTGTAGATGTGACAATACTTTTTTGTAAATTCCAGTCAGGAAATTCTATTTTTTCAGGAAAACTATATTGAGCAATGGGATTTGCCCCAGCAAGGGGATTAAAGACAAAACTAAACAAGATAAAAATTAAAACTACATTGGCAGAAATAAAAAAAACCCTGCTATGGTGTGAAGCATTTTTTCTAAAGGGAAATTGAATCTGACTGAGGGAGTCATTGGGAAGCTGTATTAAAATGATCGCAAAAAAAATACCAACCCCAATGCTAGTGAAAATATTTCCCCCTTCATAACCATGCCAATATTCAAAGGGGATGGGATCATTTACGACTAAAGCCATTATTATTAGTCGAATAATTGATAATATAAAACTAATTATTCCTGCTACACCAACTGATAATAATATTTTTCTTACAGATAAAGGAAATAATAAACTAATTATCAGTATGAGTCTTAATAATACAGTAAATAGTGGGATGGCAGTACATCCAAGATAAATATCAATTAAGCCATCATTAACATAAACTAAACTTCCTTCGGTTTGAGAATCAAAGCCCAAATACCATAGAACAAAAGAAGTAAACTTCGCAGAAATAACAGTTATGGATAAAATATCTGATCTACTTTCAAGAAGAGAGAAAAACTTTTCAAAGAAAACAACAATAACAATACTAAAAAATTGAAAACGGAACTGATTTAATCCTCGTACACCAGCAACAGTCAAAATATAGCCAAGAAAAACTAGGATAGAAATAAAATACCAAAAAACTGATGCCTCCATCAGAAAAATGTGTTTTGCTCGAAAATACAACAATAAAATTATGCTTAAACCAATTATTTTCTCCGCTAAATTAGATTTAGCATTTATTTCAATCTGTTTACTATAAATTTGATAATAAAGAGCAACAAAAAAAAGAAAATCTATGAGAAAAGAGTTAAAATTACTGATATAACGCCAGTAAAGAAGTAACTGTATTGTAATTAAAAAAGAAAGAAAAGATAGAGACAAAAAGTCTTGATTTATTTTGTGAGAATATTTTATTGATAAAAATGGAAGTACAGATAAAAATTTTGACATCGTTATACTATGGGCAGGGTTTACTTAAAAAAGTTCTTTGGTTCAGGTAGGTATCTACTGTTTTATATAACATCAATGGCTAAAACTTAATTTCATGAAACCCTACTTGACAATGAAAATTTGATAGCACAACATAGTTGTTTTATAAATAAAAAGTTACTTTACCTATATTCCACCAGATAATTATAAAAGCTAAACTAATCAATAGTCCTGTAATAAAGGTCTTTACGCTATTTTTTCTGATTCTCAGGGTTTCTTCACTTTTTGTTGTTTGGGCGTTATTTTCAATATCTGATTTAACAATGGTTAACTGTTCTTGAATTTGCGTTGTTAGTTCAGATGTAGGAATGGTTGCTACGGTGTTCATGGGTAAACCTATGGATTGAGCAATTAATCTTAGTTGATTTTCGTCCGATGTTTGTTGTAAATTGGATTCTAATTGTGAAATTTCACCTAACCTTGTTTCTGCTTCCCTATTAATTTGATTTTGTGTTATGGTCGTTATGCGATTTGTGTTATTAAAAATTAGTGGGGTTGATAATAAAAATAAAACAACCATTGTAAAAATTAACCAACGAATCAATTTGATCAGAAAAAAATCAAGATAACGAGAACCCGTCTGATTATCTTTAAAATAGCGAGTGATGATAAAACCTAAACTGATTAAAAAACCCCAACTATTTTCCACTAATGCGCTCAAGGTTTGTAGTTCCCAGACAGGATTTTGTAGTTTGATAGGGTATAGTATATGGGCATAATTAACAATCCCTCCTACAAACATAATATAACCCAGAATAGGTAATAAACCCGTCATATTCTTGGTTAAAGTTTTATCTATTACTCTTTCTGTGGCAGGATATTTTTGGAACAGTCTTACAAAGTTGCGAGGAATTTTACTAAATGTCCGAAATATTTTTTTTCGATTCATATTGAGTTAAATAATCTGAGTAAAAAAACCGTTAGAAATAACTAATTCAATGCTTTATAGTAACAAAATACTAGAATTCTTGCCCGTTACTTTTTGCACGGGCAAATAAATAATATCAAGCAAACTGTCTTACTATTTTTTAAGTTTGTTTTTTCCCCACAGACCTAAACCGAAAAGAACGCTTGCTCCCAAAACGGGTAAAGATTCCGCCTCAAAAGGAACTGCCGTGGCAGTTCCAGTGAAGTTTGTTCCTAGTCCAAGTCCTTCGAACCCTGAGAGGGCAAAAGTATTCCCAATATCAGCAGATTGTCCAGTAATTAGAGTAGGCGAAAAGCTAAAAGACAAGGTTGTTGTTGGCGAAGTTCCTTGCTGGAAGGTAAAATTTGTTCCGTTTCCAGATGTGAAGGTGTCAGTGATATTATTATATGTTGTCACTGAGTTGCCCCCGTCTAGCCTAGATATATTGTATGTACCAACGTTATTTCCATTAAAGTTAAAAAACCCTGATAATGTATTACCATCAGTGAAAGTACCTGATAGATTGTATTGGACGAAAGCCTGAGCGGCATTCATAAAACCACTAGCTAAAACCCCAGTGGTGGCAATTAGCCCCAGGGGAATGATTCTATTTTTAATTTTCAGCATATATTTTTCATTGGGATTGTGATTATCTTTTACGTTAACAATAGCATAGTTGAACTGAAATCCTACACTTAAATTTTAGGAGCGAAAAATATAATATATAAGCGTTGTGTCAATTTTTGATTTAGCTTCAGATCTCTATAAAATAGCCTTAATTTTTTTTTTAGGTTACTATAGAAGATTAGTCGATTTCGATGCAAACGGTAACAACAGTAACAGAATAATAATCAAATTATGGCAGGCTCTCAGGTAAACGCAGACATTTGGATTAGTGAATATATCACCCCTTACGACATATATGTTCATGGCATCACCAACATCTTAGCCCACAAAAAAACCCCCTATCAGGATATGTCCATTGTGGAAAGCGGTGTTTATGGTAAAGCATTGGTATTGGATGGTAAATGGCAATCTTGCACTGGGGATGAATTTTTATACCATGAAGCGTTAGTACACCCTGCCATGATAGCCCACCCCAACCCTGAAAACGTACTTATCCTTGGGGGTGGAGAAGGTGCTACCACTCGGGAGGTATTTCGTTGGACAGCTGTTAAAAAAGCCATGATGGTGGACATTGATGGGGATGTGGTGGAAGCCTGTAAGGAGCATTTACCAGAGATGCACCAGGGTTCTTTTGATGATCCTCGTTTAGAATTAGTTATTGGGGATGCTTTTAATGTATTGGATAATAGTGAGGCTCAATGGGATGTAATTATTTCTGATCTCTCTGATCCTATCGAGGAAGGTCCTTCTTTTCAACTATTTACCCAAGAATATTTTGCTCAATTAAAAGGATGTTTACGGGATAATGGTATTGTGGTAATTCAAGCTGGCCCCGTTGCCCCTGCTAATTTACATATTCACGGAAGATTAGTAAATACCCTCAAGGCTGTGTTTACCAATGTACACTCCTATTTTACCCCTACTTGTACCTATGGCTCTGCGTGGGGTTTTGCCATTGCTTCTGAGCAAAGTTTTGATACTATGCCCAATCCAGAAAAAATTGATCGTCTTCTCGAACAAAAAACCACCAATGATTTTCGCTCTTTCGATGGTATTAGCCTTTTAGGAATGTTACAAACCCCCGGTTATATCCGTCAAGCTATCAAGAATGAAACTGAGGTTTACACCATGAAACAACCTCCTAAATTCTTTGGTCAAGGTATTAACGGTTAGAATTGATAATGGATTATTAATAATAATGGAAAATTGGTCGATCGCCCATAGTTCGGAGTTATATCATATTGAAGGATGGGGACATCCTTATTTTGGTATCAATGGGGCTGGTAATGTCACCGTATCCCCTAGGGGAGATGAGAAAAAACTAGATTTATTTGAGTTAGTAGAGAATCTAAAAAAAAGAGATGTTAATCTACCTTTATTAATCCGTTTTTCTGATATTTTAGCCGACAGATTAGAACGTTTACATCAATGTATGGATGAGGCGATCGCCCGTTACAATTATCCTAATATATATAGGGGAGTATATCCTGTAAAATGTAATCAACATAAGCAATTGGTAGAAGCCCTAGTAGATTATGGTAAACCCTATCATTTTGGTTTAGAAGTAGGTTCAAAACCTGAATTGATGATTGCCCTAGCTACCCTTGATATTGATAAAACAGGGGAAACTTTGTTAATTTGTAATGGTTATAAAGATAAAGAGTACTTAGAAACTGCCCTTTTAGCTCAACAATTAGGACATAATTTAATTATTGTGGTTGAACAAATAAAAGAGCTTTTTATTACCCTTGAATTAGCCGAAAAATTAAACCTAAAACCTCAAATTGGAGTTAGGGCAAAACTAAAAACTAAAGGTAGTGGACACTGGGGAAATTCCACAGGGGAAAAAGCCAAATTTGGGCTCACTATCCCTGAAATTTTAACAGTTTATAAAACCCTCGAACAAAAGAACTTATTAGACTGTCTTAAATTACTCCATTTCCACATTGGCTCACAAATTTCCTCCATTGCCGTCATCAAAGACGCTATCAGAGAAGCAGGACAAATTTATGTACAGCTTACCCAGATGGGTGCAGGGATGAAGTATTTAGACGTAGGAGGTGGTTTGGCGGTGGATTATGATGGCTCAAAAACCAATTTTTATGCCTCCAAAAACTACAATATGCAAAACTATGCTAATGACATCGTAGCGGGGATAAAAGACTGTTGCGATGAAGCGAATATTCATCCTCCTATTCTTGTGAGTGAAAGTGGCAGGGCGATCGCCTCTCACCATTCCGTGTTAATCTTTAATGTAGTCAGCGGTAATACTCCTCCTTCCCAATTACCTGAAGTTGTCCAAGAAAAAGAACATCTACTTATCCGTAATCTGTGGGAAACTTACGAATCCATAGACGAAGAAAACTATCAGGAAATGTACCATGATGCGGTGCAATTCAAGGAAGAAGCCATCAGCCTATTCAATTTTGGTTATCTCTCCCTTACCCAAAGAGCTAGAGCAGAACAAATATACTGGGCTTGTAATCATAAAATTTACGACATCATAAAAAGTCAAACCTATGTTAGTGACGACTTAGAAGAATTAACTGATTTGATGATTTCCACCTACTATATCAATCTTTCTGTGTTTCAATCAGCCCCCGATGCTTGGGCCATTGATCAACTTTTTCCTGTGATGCCTATTCACCGACTTAATGAAAAACCTACGGAAAGAGCGATTTTAGCTGATTTAACCTGTGATAGTGATGGCAAAATAGATAAGTTTATTGATTTATTAGATGTTAAAAAAAGTTTAGAGTTACATAAACTAGAAAATAGTAATAATAATACAGAAAATCCTCAATATAAACCATATTATTTAGGGATGTTTTTGGTGGGTTCTTATCAAGAAATTATGGGAAATTTACACAACCTTTTTGGAGATATAAATGTGGTTCATCTCGCCAATGAAAATGATAATTATCAGCTGCAATATATTGTTAAGGGAGATACGGTGGCTAATGTTTTGGAGTATGTAGAATATAAGTCTGATGAACTCCAAGAAAGGTTACGTCGTCTGACAGAGTGGGCTTTAACAGAAAATAAATTAACCCTTGAACAGTCACAATTATTACTAAAAAATTATGATCATAATATGAGAGGTTATACTTATTTGCAATAGTTTTCTCAGAATATTTACTAATTTTAATTCCCTTTTTTATACTAAAAATGAAGTAATTTCCTTAACTGTATTGATGAGGATAGTTGCACTGTTTTCTATGTCTTCATCGGTGGTAAATTTGCCGACGCCGATTCTTAATGCACCTTCTATTAATTCATCTTTGAGATTTATCGCCCTAAGCACATGGGAAGGGGCAAGGGTTTCTGAGGTACAAGCTGAACCTGTAGAGATGGCTAGTTTATCTCTGATTCTGGCAATTATAGCACTGTTGGGAATATCAGGAATGGATATATGGAGGTTTCCTGCGAGGCGGTTATCTATATCACCGTTGACGATTAGTGAGGGGATTTTGGCTTGTAATAATGATTGTAGATGATTTCGTTTAAGGGCGATCGCCCTTTCATCTTCGGCCATCTCTAATTGTCTTAGATAACAAGCCTCTCCTAAAGCTACTATCCCTGATACATTTAATGTACCTGAGCGTAGCCCGTTTTGATGTCCTCCCCCATAAATTAGGGGTTGTAGATGATGTCCTTTTTTGATAATTAGGGCGCCGATGCCCTTGGGGGCATATAATTTATGTCCAGAGATGGTTAAAAAAGTGATACCCCAATCCTCAAAGTGGAGGGGAATTTTACCCACTGCCTGAGACGCATCACATAGAAAAGGAATATGATATTTTTGGGCAATTTTAGCAATTTTTTTGATGGGGTAAATGTTGCCGATTTCGTTGTTAGCTGCCATGATACATAGTAAGGATGCCCCTTGGCTACAGATTTTTTCAAGATATTCTAAGTCGATTCTGCCTTTACCATCTACTTTCAACCAAGTTATTTTTCCTAATCCTCGTTTTCCCATGGCTTCGCAGGTATCTATGACGGCTTTATGTTCCAGGGGTGAGATAATGAAATGGTGAGGGGGTGTTAATCCTTGGATGACGGTGTTAATGCTTTCCGTTGCCCCAGAGGTGAAGATGATTTCTTGGGGTTTGCACTGGATTAAGTCGGCTATTTGTTGTTTTGCTTTTTTTATGGCGGTTAAAGGGCGATCGCCCCATAGATGATCTATACTACTAGGATTACCAAAATTATCGATCATCGAGTCATATATTACATCGAGTAAACGGCGATCGACTGGAGTAGTAGAATGATAATCTAGGTAGATAGAATTAGACATTTTCCATTTATCATATTTAACAGTTTTGAAAAAAAAATCATCATATGTAGTTAATGCTCAAAACCTTCATATAAAGCCTAGGTTTATATTACATCGACGACAATCTCTCTCTCATACTGTTTAAATTCATCATCCAGATTGTACAGTAAACCATGAATATTTTGCCGTAACTCTCGGGCAGGTTTTAAACAATTAAATAAATACTCCTCCGTTGTTAAATTAAGGCTAGGATAAAGTATTTTCAAAAAACCAGAAGCACTTTTTAAAATTGCATTTTCATCTCTTATAGACACCTTAGAAAGAAAATTAGTATGAGACTTTGCATAATGATAAAAACGATTATCCTTTCTCAAACTCAATAAAACATCTCCAAAAAAATCTGTTTTTAAACCTATCTGATGAGCCGTCATTTTCGATTGAAATTTAGGAATTTTCCATCCAGGGATAATACCAGCAAAACGATCTAACAAAGCCGTTTCTGAAAAGAACTTCGGTAGATTTTTAATTAAATTATCTTCATTTTTCGGACGTTGATAAGCATCTAATTCAATGTTAGCTAACAACACCAAACTGCAATCACTACTTATATCCGCAAACCCCGCGCGATTATAACGCCCATTAGCCAAATAAGTTTTTAAAGGACCAATCATTTCATCAGGATTATCAAAAGTCAAACTTTGAACTTCATCTAGCACAGTAACATCATAAGTACCCAATAAACCTATTTCCCCAGTTCTACCATTAAAAAATAAACGTGGTGCCGTTATTTTCCCTCCACTTACCACCATTACCTTACTATTAACATTCTCATAAAAGAAACTTTTTCCCGTGCCTTTGGGTGCCAATTCCATGACATGATAATTAGATTCTACTAAGGGTAATAATCTACTCAAAACCCATATTTTTGCCTCATTATTATAGGCAGAATCTTCAGGATTTAAACCCATAGAACAAAACATTAAATCCCGCCATTCTTCAAAGCTAAATTCATCACGACATTGGGCATAATATCTTAAATCTACTTCAGAAGATTGAAAAGGATCAAAACTACAAATATTAATATTATGTTTTCCCTGCTCATTAACAATATAACTAAGGGTTATTTTTCCCCATAATCCTCTACCTAGTAATAAAGGATTTTTTTCAAGAATGTCAGGCTCGATGTCACATTCTGTAAGATTTAAAATAGGGATACTTGCGAGGGGTTTTTGTATTTCATCCGTAGCTTTTTCGAGGGGGATTCTTACTTTTAACTCGGCAATTAGCTGATATTCTTCCCCTTGATAAACTCTATACTTGATTCTTTCCTTATCATCTTTTCTAGGAAAGGCTTTCATAACCAAACTATTCACCTTATCATGTTCTGCATTACTTAAATCCCCTCTACCCGGTACAATTTTATCTAATATCCATTCAGCCACAAAACTAGGCACTCCTACCTTATTCAATCCGCTAGATGGTAGTCTTGTTTTATCAATGGAGTATTCGCCGAATACTTGATTTACTAAATCATTATCATAGGAACTAATTTGATTCATTGTTTTATTTATAGGTAGGTGAGATAAAAGGAATGTAATGTAAAGAGTAGATATTTATGATATGGGGTTTATAAAAAATTATCAACTCCCGTGGAAAATCCACTAATATATCCAGTATTTTCTTTAATTAAATTAAACCTAGATAGCATTTTACTTTTATCAGTTAATTCTCCTAAACTAGCTTTAATATTTTCTTTTGCTAACTTTTCCACTTCGATTTCTTTTGTTTTAATAATTGTGACCATTTGTTTTTCTATGTCTTCCTCTAATAAACCTTGCCCTTTTAGTTGTGCTTTTTGTAATTCTAATTGGTTATTAAATTCTTTTGATTTGAGATTAGTATCAATTCCTTTTCTAATATAGTCTTGTCTTAGATTGAAAATAGATTCGATAATACTCGGTAATATTTTTAAATATTTTTTGGTTAAATCTGGATTTTCTGAACTATTTAATTCTTCTAGTAGAGATTGATGGCTATATTTACAATGAACTATTTCTAAGATGGCATAACGAAAAAATATCCATTGACTCTCATTTAATTCTTTAAGATGAAGATGCAACAAACCTCTTAAACCTAATTCACTGGGGTTAAATACATTTATTCTTGACTCTGTGATTAAACCAGTTAGGGTATGGTGTAAACTATCGGATGATGATGAAAAATATTTGTTTAAAGCCTTTAAATATAATTGAGAAATAAACTTAGTAATTCTCAGTCTTTCTTCATAGGATGTATATTGATTATTTTCAATCATTAACTCCACAATAGAATGAATAGTCATGGGATAACCTAATTGAAAAGCCTGAGTAGAAACGGCATCTAAAATGGATTTTGCTTTGGCTAATAATTCCTTTTTTTCATTTTCGCTATTATTCTCTAAAAAGCGATCGCACTCTATACTAAACAATTTACAAGCAGTATTTAACTTTATTTTATTTTCCCAACTTTCAACGGCTTTTAAGGTATTTTTTGCATCCTTTAACTGATTATGAAGATAATCACTAATATTTTTCCCCTCTTCCTGATACTTATTAAGTTTATCCTTGAGGCGATGAATATGATCTTCAAAAATTGCTTGAACTGCACTCCCTTCAAACAATAAATTAAAAGATTTAATGTGAATTTCTTCGGTGCGTAATAAAGGAGTTTGTAGTTGTTGATAAACTTCCCTCATGGCTTGGTTATAAACCGCAAAAGGAATAAATTTATCAAACAAAGATAACAAAACTACATCTGTTAAATTCCCCAATAAATTAACCGCTAATTGTACCTGTTGTAATGGATGATATTTTCCCGAAAAACGATCATAATAATTCCATTTTTGCTCTAATTCCGTACCCTTTAATAAATCCTCGCAACGCTCCTTGTTTTTTGTGCGACGACTATGGGTAATATCTTTCGTTGACTCATCAAGATTAAAAGCATCTTTCATGCCAAAACTAATGGCACAATGAATTTTATGTAATGCCACTGCAGTACAATATTCCAATTGCCCCGTCACCACTTCACTTTTACGAGTATCGGCATCGGAAAGACTATCACCAAAAGCAAAGGAATAAATACGAGCCAAGGAAGAATTTTCTTCTCCCCTATCTTTTAACTGGGATAGGGTGTTACGCATCATACGGGCGGCTAAATCTTCATCGTCTAATAATAACTCCCTTGATGGACTAATGCGTTTAGCATTTTTATTCACTACCACAAAGATTTCTCGACAGACACTTTTTAAGTCAATCCCTTGGGTTTGTAAAGCCCTATTACCTTCATACAAATCAGGAAAAAAAACAATACAAACAGGCAATTCTAAGTTTTTTATTTGCTGTTGATTGACTTGCAAATGATTGTAGTAAGAGGCGTATTTATTATCTCCCCATTTTTGATTTATGGTGCGATGAAGGGCTAAAATTGCCATAGCTCGATGTTGCCCATCAACAATTATTAAAGCACTTTGTTTTTGGTTATATTTTAATACTCCTAAAGGGGTTAATTGTCCATCTAAAGTATGCTTTTCAAATTCAAATAAATTACCAAAATTCATGGATGTATCGGTTTGATGGGTGAGAGGAGGATAGTAGGGTAATATACCTGATTTATCGATTCTTTTGGGTGCTAAAACAGCTAAGATAGGCGGGAAAAAACGAGCATTGGAGCCACTTTCACCGAGTAGGTAGGGAATTAAGTCATTGGCTACCCTTGAATCATCTAAGTCTCTTTGTAATAATTCGTCAAACGTTAATTCTTCAATTTTGAAAATTTCTCGCCAAGGCACCATTTGATCTGCTAAACTGTTTTCCCAACTATTTTCTACTCCTGGCTTCATTTTTGTGAGTAAATATTGGGCGGTAATATGTTTATTTTCTGATTCTATGGTGAACTCTCCGTAAGTACCATAAATAGGTTGTTTTTGGACACCAAAGTTTAAATTCATGATTGATTATTTTCTTCTATTTTATTTAGTTAGTAAAGATGAAATTCTACAATGTTACTTTGTGATTGAGATTTGATAAAATAACTAAAAGTTAATTAATTTTTCAATTTATCTATTAACATTCTTTCAAAATAGATAGTTCAGTAAATTATAAAATTTGTTTAAGTTGTATCCATTAAGTCAGATAATAAAGGACTAATCATTGTTTTTAATTCTGGAATATCACGATTAACCACATCCCATAAAGTATCAATATTAATTCTGTCGTATTGATGAGCTAAAATATCTCTCATTCCTGCAATTTCTTTCCATGGAACCGTAGAATTATTGCTACGAAAATCTGTTGATAAACGTTTAACGGCTTCACCAATAATAATTACTTGATAAAGAATCGCTGATTGTTTTTCTTCATTAGTTTTTAAATCTGATTTTGTCAAATCTTTTGAAAATAATACAATACGATGAATAGCATTATAGATGTCAAGTAAAGAAGCGTTATCTCTGTTCATAAATAGTCCGTGCCGTGTTTAAAATTTCATTACGTCGAATCCAATTATCACTATTTTTAATAGAGTCTTTAATGGTAATATCAACAGGATAATTAAGTAAGAATTCTAATTGAGATTTCAGTTTAGAAATAGTTAGTAAACCTTGAGGTGCATTAGGGATAAAAGAAATTAAAAAATCAAGGTCACTTTTTTTATGAAAATCATCCCTTAAAACAGAACCAAATAAAGCCATTTCTTTGATATTATATTGTTGACAAATATCGAAAAGTTGATTAGGGGAAATGTTTAAACGTTGTTCAATTTGAGCATCAGATAGTAATAACATAATGATTAGTTAAAATTACAAATTACACACTAAGCAGGGCAAGGTTGAATCCTCCTCATCTAATACCGATTCCAAAGCCTCGGCTAGAGAGCGATTCGGAGCTTTTTCTTGTTTACGGACGATCGCCCTTTGATGTTGTGCTATGATGTCATCTTTACGCTCTAAAAGCTCTAATAACGTCTCTCCTTGAGTCCAAGTATATGTCCTACCATCCCGATGATTTGATTCATATTCCACCGCCTTCGCAAACAAATCAGGATGATTTTCCGCCAACATCACCCATTCATACTTGCGTTGAAAGAAACAAAAGAAACAACCAGAGCGACTACGCCATTTATAATATTCAGGTAAACCGATACCGCTTTCTTCGAGTAAACGGATAATATCAGCCTTTACCAAACCCCTTTCTTTGAAAGGAAAAACGGGCTTAATATTCGGTTTTGTAGAGATATAACCTTCCCTATTTTCATCCGCACGAATGCCGATGTAGCTGATAGCCTCATCATCCCCCACAAACTCCTCAAAAGGCTTAATCTTCATTTTCACCGTACACCAGCGCATCTGAGGAGAAGGTAATAAACCATCATGAATCGCCAACCAATGATCAAAACCTCTTTTTTCGCTAAGATAATTTATTTTAATACCTAAACGAGCCTGAATGCGATCGAGGTAATCGTAAGTTTCCTGTAACTCCTTATGAGTATCACAAAAAAAATACTCCATATTAGGGATTTCCTTATGCAAAAGAATAGCTAACGCCGTGCTATCCTTACCCCCCGAAAGCCCTAAAACGTGCCTAGTTTTCTTCCCTGTCATCAACTATATTTCAACAGTAAATTGTATCTCTAACCATAGAATAGCAAGATTCAACTCAGGGCGGTTGGGGGAATTTTTATCAAATCAAAGATAATTGAACTCAAAACTAATCCCCTCGGTAATCCCCAGTAGTTTGTAAATTTTTTTTAACCATAATGCCAATTAGTAGAAAAACCCTGTATTTCTGCCAAAGAAATCAAAGGCTTAAAAGTTTTTTGATAAGCCTTCATCAAAATCTCTAATTTTAATAAATCATTCGGCTCATTTATTCTTAAATCACTTAGATAACAGTCAATATAATTCAACCACTTTTTTTGAGGTAAAATTTGATGAGAAATAATTAAACCTTGATGTTGCAAACTAATAAACTTATCCAAATAATCAGAAGCAGGGATATTATTAGATTTAGCTGAATTAACATGATGAATACTAGGAATTAAATTCCATAATTGATCATGGGCAACAAATGACCATGGTAAATAATGATCTACAGAAATACTATGCTTATCCAAAATATTATCGGAATAAATACATTTTAAAGGCTGTTTTTCCATAATTAATTTCCAATATTTTGCCTGTTGAATAAGAGATTTTCTTTGTACTAAAGGAAATAACTTTCTTGCTAAATTAGGACTGTTAGGATTATTTTTTTGCATATAATTTAACCACTCCCAAGCAACCCAACCCTTAAGAATTATAAAGTTTTCCTTGATATAATTAATCCATTCAGGATGAACAATAATACTATCGACTAATTTATAATTATCAAAATTAAAGCAATATAAGGGCTTTTTTTTCTTAAAACAATTTTTCGATAACATAATAATACTACCATTCACCTCACCATCTTTTATTCCTCGTAATTCTTCAGCGAAAAAAGGTCTAATTAAACGAAAAGGAACATAACGCATTAAACTATTAATAACATCATCCACATCATACCCATTGATGATAGAAATTAATACATCTTTTCTTGTAATGGCTTCTTTCTCGGATTGTATATTAAGCCTATCTAACTTAAGAGAAATTTGATCCTGTTTACCAAAAGATAACTTAAAAAATACATGGGGATACCAAGCATTTGCCAACATTTCAATGACTAATTCCCGAAAGTGGATTGGTTGATAATCAAATAAATTTCTTTCCAAAATATCTAGTAAAGCACTAAAAAAAAGATACTTATAGGAGTTAGTCGTGGAGTTAAATAATTGACTGAAAACTGAAATATTCAGAGAATAAGAAGGAGGTAAAGATTTATTATCCGCAAACATAAAATTACTTTAAAATCTTTTCCGTAAGTTTAGCAAGAATAGTCTCCCTTAACTGTTTATCCTTGGGTAACATAGCTAAAATTTCCTCAACTTTTTGATTAACTTCCGACTCCCTTTGATTATCTATCCATATCATGTGATTGGTTTCTTCCCCGTCACTGCGGGTAACGGTAATTCTTCTGGCGGATAATCCTTCACCTTTTACTTTTACTTCTTCTTGGATAGCTTCTAAATTACTAAACTTACGGGATAATTCGGCAAGTTTACTTTGAAATAAACTAACATCTTCGTCTTTCCACGATTCCGCTGGTTTGTCGGCGACAATCATCATCAAAGCCTCTAACCATTGTTTATCATTTTTGGTTTCATCACATACCGCTTGGGTAAAACGTTTCAAAATTGGTTCAACACATTTATTTTTAAGGTAAGATGCCCTTACCCGTAAGTCTTCCCTGAGTTTTGTGGCTTCGTTTCTTACCCCAAAGGCAGAATATAATAAGGATTGACATTCACTCAAGAGATTCTCGTAGGCGAGGTTAATTTCTCTTAATGCTTTGATTAATTGAGTTTTTAACTCTTTAGCGGTGATGCCGTCTTTTTCTTTGTCGGCGGTGATGGGGGGTAAATTACAGGCTTGGGGTAGTTGTTTAAATAATAGTTCGTCAGGTTCGGCGGTTTTTTGTAAAATGGTTAAAATCTTGAGGGCTGTTGGGCTTAATTTTTTGGTTTGTAGAGTATAACGGGGAAGTTGTTTAACAAATTGATATAGGGGTGTGACAACGGTTAGGAGGGTGGCGTTACGAATGTTACTTTTTGCTTTGGTTTGGGGATTACGCAGGATAGCTTCTAATTCTTGGAATACTTCTCCCCTTAATCCTTCTATGGCAAAATATTTTACGGCATAACGTTCGGGATTTTTGACTAATAATTCTAAATGTTCTTCTCCTAATACTGGTATAAATGTACCATCTTGATATACCCCTACTTCTTCTTTGTAATACAGTAATACGGCGGTAAGAATGATGGGGATGATGCCTTCTTTTACTCCGTAGGGGGGAAAAGATAACTTCTGATATAGTTGGGCGATATTTTGGGGATTTTCGGTGGCTGATGTACAAAAAAGGGCGATCGCACTCCAAACCTCATCTATATTAGGATTATCCCCACCCATCGGCGCATAAATACCCCACTCTTCTTCCACTAAGTCTGTAGTACCTACGTAGGGGGGGGGTAGTATGTGGCTCAGAATCTTTACTATCAGTAGATTTGAGAATATTTTCAGTCGAAGATATAGGGCGATGGATACCCGTTTCTCGCAACAAAGAATAATACATCGTTACTTCAGGCCCATAACCAGAAAAACCAAGATTAGATAAACTAAAGTGGTTAATCATCGCTGTAATTAACTCCCTCCTTGCCTTGCTACCCTGAGAAGTAAGATTGCGACGGTTTATCAACTCATTCCAGAGAATGGGAGTTTTAATAAAAGTCTCATCACACAACCGAGAAAGATAACCATTCAACTGCCCTACACTTTTGACGGGGGTTAACTCTCCCCCAATCCAACAACGACACTCCCCCCGACTAAAATCGAAAATACTATTCAAAGTTTCATCTAAAGCCTTTTGCGCCTCCATAAGACGATAACGCACTTCTTTTCTTGCCACCCCATCCGACTGCAACTCCTTCGCCTCATTATTCATGCGATTCAAAGCGCTAAATTCTTGGGCTTGTAACCGCAAAACCTGTAAATTATTAGTAGTAATCATGATAACGGGTAAACCATTAACGGTTTTTTGAGGAAAAGTAGGGGGAATTTCCTCCTCCAACCAATAACCTAACCAACCATCCGCCGAATTGTCTTCACACTCTACCTTATCCAAGCCAACGGAAGCATCGAGATAATGTCTTTCAAAATAACGTAATGTGCCTGTTTGATAACTATGTCGTTGGGCAATAATGGGTTTGAGAGGGCGTAACTGGGATAAAAGTTTGGCTAAACTAGACTGGTCTTGCTTTAAATAGGATTCTAGTTCATAATCAATGTTATAGTCTGAACCTTCCCAGATTCTCAACTCATCAATTTGTTTACGATGGGTAATTAACCCTTGTCGTAGAAGTTGCTCAATTTTTTCTTGCCAATAGTTAAATTTATCGTCATCCTCGCCATCACAAAGACTATGGGCGACTAAATCACGGGTTGCCCTAGTAATACCTGTAATACTAACTAAGTTTAGTAAACCGATCGCCTTTAGTAACCGCAAACTATCCTCATCTAGGTGTTTAGCATCGTTGATTAAGTCATAAATTTCTACCCATCGTTGAAAATTTACCACCCTTGTCAAACCCATACCCACGGAGGAGATAAAATAATCATAGATTTGATCGAGTTTTAGGGTAGGTAAACTATCATCGTTAATAACCGTCTCCTCTAAAAACTTTTTGAAAGAAAAAGGCTCATCGGATGTGATAAAAGTAAATAAGGTGCGATCATTCTGGGCATACTTTACGCATAAGACTGGTAAAATTAAAGCACTAAGGGGATGAAGGGGATAAATATTTTTAATTAAACTTTGTTCAATTTTTTCTAACTTGAAAATATATTCTAATTTTTGATACCAATAACAGCTATATTGGTCAATTTTTTTCTCTAAATCATTATCAATATTTGGGCTAATAGCTTCAGAGATTAACTTTATCATCTGCCCCGTGGATTCAGTAAAGGCAATATCTTCAAATCTTCCCGTAATTTTTGACCATTCATTCCGTTGAATAGTAGCCAACCTTTGTCCATATTCTGTAAAGGCTTGGTGTAGGATACCTAAAATGTAAATTCTCTTACCTTCAATCGCTTCTAATTCGGCTAATTGTTGTAATAAATATAGATCTTCTGCCCCTTGATTATAAACGGCATATTCTAGGTTTTTTCCTAGTTCATCGATTACTAAAATAATATCTTTTTTGGTTTGTAAAAGAATATCTTTTATAATGCTAATAATAGCTGTATTTTGTACTGTTTTATTATCCTTAATTCGCCCTTCTAAATCCTCTAATTGAGAAATAAATTCCTTTGATAATTTACCCCCAATATCTTTTAATCCATTAATTAAAGCCCGAATAATAGTTAAACTAATTGCTTCTCTTTGACTAACGGCGATCGCCCTTACCATGCCATCATCAGGAACATTAGTAAGAATAACTTGATCGTTTATAGTACGATTAACTATATCTAAAGCCTTAACTTTTAAAGAATTTTTTGTATTAGCTAATAAAGAAATTAAAAAATGAACAAAAGCAGATTTACCAGTACCATAAACCCCCGTTAAAGTCCAACAATTATATTTATTTTCTCCCCTTATTCCCAATAAAACACGCCTTAAAGTGTCAACAGATTTATCCGTTAAAACATAACCATCTAAAGCCGAAACATCATTAAAATCCCTTTCTAAATTAATAGAGCGACCATAACGACGTTGTAAAGTAAAATAAGAAGATAAATTCATAATCATCAGGATAAAAAACTTGAGTTCGGGATAATATTTTTGGTTAAGATGGGAAATAGGGAACAGGCAATGGGCAATAGTGATTATATTTTTAATAATTAATTATTTTGATCATGGAAGTATATTTAGTAGTTGATTTAATTATTATCTAGTTTTAGACTATCACTTAAAGCCTAGTTTTACTAATAAAAAAGAGTTATAAACTGACTTTAAATAGGTAGATATAGCATTATTATGAAAGATAAATTATTATTAAATATTGATTTTAAGGCAATAACTGATTTTCAATTAAATTAAACCGTGCCATTCGTAATTATACTAAACATAAATAACTGAAAGTTCACGAATTTTGGAAGATTTAAGAAGTAAAACCATACCTTTTATTTAAAAAATATTATCAATTATCAATTATTAACCGTCAATTATTTAGAAAAAAATCATCAAGAATATTATCCGCCAAATCAAGAGGATTACCATTAAAAGATAACTGAATTAAACCAGCCGTATCCGCCAAAAAAAGATTATCACACTTCCGAATCATGGTATCAATAGCACTCAGTAAAGCCTCCTCCGTCAACTTGAAAACTAACCCCGGACTACCATAATCATAAAGTAATCGGCTGATACTAATGGTTGTCTGATTGTCACTCACCCAACTAGCATATTCCAAACAAGTAGCCACAACAATTTCAGGGGATAAACTGGGTTTATTTCCAAAACGAAAACGATAATTCTTACCATTGAGGGGCTGATAAATTAACCCCAATGGGGCAAAAGGAGAATCGATAGAATCCTCTACAAATCCATCATTACTACTATCCACATACATTCTCAAAATACAAGTAACATCTTTCGTAAGGGAAGAATCGGCAATATTAGGCTTAATTTCATCCCGAAAAACCTTCAAGCCATTTACTAAATCATCCCGACTAAATTCAGTGTCATTGAAAAGATTAAAAGCATAATACCATGAAGTTCCAGTGCAAATAGGCTTAAGGAAATTCCAGTGTAATAACCACAAAGAAGCAGGATTTTCTAAATATTTATCCCAGCCATTCTCTCCCAACAATCTTCGTCCAAAATCAGAAGGTTTGTCATCATTATCCGTGATTTTAAAAGCATTGCACCAATAACGGATACTCCTCACCATGTTTTTACCCACCCCCAAACGAATGGGGGCATCATCGGCCTGAAAAATATTATTATCGTTATCAACGGCGCTAAAACCTTTATTTAACCATCCCCATCGAGGGTGGAATGTCTCATGACGGGCAAAGATTGGAGTTACGGGGTTGTCTAATAGATTCAACTCCAAGTTAGTTTGAATCATTAAGTATTACTTGCTTATGGTTAATTTTTTTGTTCAATACAATTTTATGCTTTTTTATGGCAACATTCAATTTAACGATTTAAATAGGGTTGAATTACTTGATTTTTGTCATTTTCAGAGATTAACCAATAACTAAGACGAAATTCCCAAGGGTGACTAGGGCGCCCGGGTAAAAGGGTAGTATTAAAACCATTTTGCTCTAATCCTTTGGCAAAAGACATCAGGGTAATAATTTCTCTATTGCTTAAGTCGGTGTCAACGTTGTTTTCTACTACTTTTAAAATTTGGGGTAGCCTAAAAATCACCATGGGAGATTGTAATTTGTTTTTGATTGCTTGTAGTATGATTTGTTGTCTTTTTACCCTACCAATATCTCCTAGATTATCTCCCCTATATCTTACAAATTGTTCCGCTTGATCTCCACTTAATACCTGTTGTCCTTCTTTTAGGTTAATATATAATCCCTGAGTGCGATCAGTATATTCCATGTCCATGGGTACATAAACATCTACCCCTCCCACCGCATCAACCAATTCCCGAAACGATTCTGTGGTGATGCGTACATATTTATCAATGGGAACATTGTTAAGATTATTTTGTAGTACCCTCACGGTCAAATCTACACCCCCAATGGCATTGGCAGAATTTACTTTATCCCAATTTCCGTTGGGAAATCTAACTCGGCTATCCCTAGGGATAGATAACATTTTCAAACTACTACCATGGGGATCAAGATGGACTAATAACATGGTATCGCTTCTGCCCGAAAATCTTTCCTCAGAATTTGAATCAACACCGGGCTGAATATCAACCCCCATCACCAATATATTAACAGGACGTTCTAGTTTTCTTTGCCATAAAACACTCAAACCCCCTTGTCCAAATCCTTCTAGTTTTTGCCATACTGTTTCCATATCAAAAGGAAGTTGTCCATTTAAAGCCACAGACATTCCCACCATGGCGGATAATCCTGCGGTTAAAACTAAAGTGCTTCCCCAGACAATGCCTTTTATTATGGGAGATTTTTTTTTTCTTCTTCTAGTCACCGATTGACACCTTTTACCCTCTAATTTTCTATATTGAAATTAATGTTTGACTGACTATGATATTTGCTTAACAATAAACAGATTTTTTTCTTTTCATAATCAGGATAATGTTAACATTTTCTCAAATGGTTAATAAATCCTCCTATTGATAAGAATCCTATGCCGATCGCCCCTTATTTGATAAATTTAATAGTATTCGTATTAGGTGCTTGTATTGGTAGTTTTTTAAATGTCGTCATCTATCGCCTCCCTGCCAAAATCTCCCTAATTCATCCCCCCTCCCGTTGTCCCCATTGTTTACACCCCCTCGGAGTGACGGAAAATGTCCCTGTTTTCGGTTGGTTATGGTTACGGGGAAAATGTCGTTGGTGCAAAACTCCCATTTCTTTTCGCTATCCTTTGATTGAAGCCATAACAGGATTATTATTTGTTTTTATTTTCCTACAATTTGATATTTCTTGGCTAACGTTGGGTTATTTTATCTTTGTGAGTTGGTTAATTAGCCTTGCGCTCATCGATTTTGATACTCTGATTTTACCCAATGTTTTGACTCAAACAGGGTTAGTGGTGGGTTTATTTTTCCAGACAGGGTTGGGATTTTTAAATGATGGTGTTGCGGGGGCGAGTCAGTTTTTATTTACCGCCATATTAAGTGCGGTGGTGGGTATCTGGTTATTTGATGCCATTTTAATTATCGGTACTTTTGTTTTTGGAAAACCTGCCATGGGGGGGGGAGATCCTAAATTAGTGGCTATGATTGGGGTATGGTTGGGGTGGCAAAATGTTCTTATCACAGGCTTTCTGGCTTGTTTAGTGGGTACTTTTGTGGGGGTAGGGGCGATCGCCCTTGGAGGGTTAAAAAAGGGTCAACCCATGCCTTTTGGGCCGTTTTTAGTAATGGGTGCCATCATCGCTTTATTCTACGGCGACACATTACTTTCTGCCTACCTTGACTATATGTTTAATTAATTTACTACACCAAGGCTTGTAAAAGAGCTTGAAATTTAAGTTCAATTTCCGTCAATTCTTGCTCTGGTTTTGAACCTGCCACGATTCCAGCCCCTGCATACAACCTAGCATAATTTCCCTGAATTAAAGCCGAGCGAATACCCACAATAAATTCACAATTGCCGTTAGTGTCTAACCAACCAATGGGGGCGGCATATAAAGAGCGATCAAAATTTTCATAATTAGCAATTTCTGCACAGGCTACATCCATGGGAATACCGGCTACGGCGGGGGTAGGATGTAAGTTAGCGACAATTTCTAGGGGGTTTCTCTCTTCTATGATTTCCGCATAAATGGGTGTCCAAAGGTGTTGAATATTGGATAGTTTTAATAGTTGCAATGATGCTCTTTTGGGGCTTAAGCCCATGATAGAGAGTTTCTCAAAAATGTAGTCACTCACAAATTGATGTTCTCTTTTTTCTTTTTCACTATTGAGTAAATTTTCCCCCAAGATACTATCATCATAATCGCTTTTACCCCTGGGTGCTGAACCGGCAAGGGCATCGGTGACTAATTGTTTATCCTGTATGGATAGTAATCTTTCTGGACTTGCCCCAAGGAAGTATTCTTCTTTTTCGTTACCAACACAGAAGATATAACAATCGGGATGATTCTCTCGAAGATTGGTTAGGGATTTGGTGATGTTAAAGTTGTCTTCTAGTTTTATTTCTAGGGCATGGGCGACCACAATTTTTGTTAGTTTGTTAGAGGCGATCGCCTTTAGACTATGATTAACTTTATCAGTAAAATAATGATAGTCTGATTTTTCTAAGGTATAGCTAGAGGGGGTTGATTGAGAATGATAAAAACGATGATAATAGTGTAATATATTCTGACTAAAATCTTGCTTTAAATATTGTTTAATTAAATTTAGTTCAGGGGCATTTTTTTGATATGAAGTATTAACAATTACCAAGTAACTATTAGCTTTTTTTACTAACTGTACATAGGGAATAAATATTTTAGCTTGGGGAAAGGCTTGATAGGTATCTGAGGGATTTTCAAGAAAGTTAAAGGATGAGAAAAAATAGGGAATCTTCTGACTATCTAAGTTATCCTCAAAAAGAATATTATGCTTATTTTCTTCAATAAAATTCTGACATTGTTCAAAGCGATTATAACCTCCATTTACCACTTCTTGCCCATTTTTTACCTCCAAACTTTTAATAGCCCCAATAGCAACTACCGCTTCTTGTTTTCTTTGATTTTCACAGTAAAAAGAAACCTGATTTTCAGGCTTTAACATAGCAAAAAAAACCAGTAAATCAATGGGGCTTATTTCCTGAGATATAGAGACAATTTGCTGATCATTATCCTTCACAGGAGGGGATAAAAAAATTAATTCCTTTAGTTTTTGAGAGTAATCGGTTAAAAAATGGTTATCGGGAATGACCGGCATAACACTTAAAATTATAAATATTTATATTAAATTGTTAACCTCGGAGGATAACTGATGGTATCTATAGAAATGTTAACTAAAATCTGGTTTTAATCGTATGCTCTACTTTGGCAGAGATTAATAACTATCACAAAACCAATCTTTAATTATTGTCTATTTTACCGAATATCACTGACCATGACGATTACTAATCCTATCACCAGACCTAAGCCCGACACAAAACAGAAGCTATGGTTAGCCGCTATTAAGCCTCCTATGTACACTGTAGCGGTAATTCCCATCAGTTTTGGCACTGCTTTGGCTTACTATGCCACGGGGACTTTTAATCTCTCCATTTATATCACTTTTTTGTTAAGTGCGATCGCCATTATTGGGTGGTTAAATCTTACTAACGATGTATTTGATGCGGATACGGGCATCGACATTAATAAACATCATTCCGTTGTTAATCTCACAGGTAATAAAACCCTAGTCTTTTGGATTGCCAATATTATTTTAATCCTCGGTTTGGGGGGCATTTTTTTAATTAACTGGTGGCAGCAAGATTGGACAGTATTATGGCTAATTTTAGTAAGTTGTTTCTTGGGCTATACTTACCAAGGGCCTCCCTTTCGTCTTGGTTATCAAGGGTTAGGGGAAATCATCTGTTTCTTTACTTTTGGTCCCATGGCGATCGCATCTGCCTATTATAGTCAAAATCAATCATTTTCGGCTAATTCCTTGATTGTTTCTAGTATTATCGGCATCTCAACCTCAGTTATTCTTTTTTGCTCCCATTTTCATCAAGTAGAAGATGACTTAAAAGCAGGTAAAAAATCCCCCATCGTGCGTCTCGGTACAAAAACAGGGGCAAATGTGCTGATGATTTCCGTCGCCCTCGTTTATCTTCTGAGTACAATTTTTGTCCTTACAGGGCAACTACCCCAACAATGCTTATTCCTATGGCTTAGTTTTCCCGTTGCCTATCAACTAATTAACCATGTCAATCAATATCACGCCCAACCAGAAAAAATAAAAAATAGCAAATTTATTGCCGTCAACTTCCATTTTCTCAGTGGTTTACTATTGTGTTTAGGATTATTTTTTTCGTAAGATAAAGAAAGAATCAAATCATTTATAGCATTTTTAGAATTATTAAGTACATTTATTTTTCCATATTTATCGAATTTAGGTGAGATTTAAAAGAACTATTTTGTATTTTATAAAGATAATAACTGCTATCAAATAATGGATCCGTAAAAAATATACTACGAAAAATAACCATGGGCCTAAGCCCATTGCCAAAACTATAGTTTATAAATCAAACTTAGTATAAAAAATAACTCATAAAAACAATATTTCCCTGAAAATGGCATCATTTAAAGACTTAATTGGCTACTACGATAAATATAAAACAACGGTATTTTTGAGTATTGGATTATCAGGGTTATTCGAGATAATTGATTTAGCAATCCCCTATTTAATTGGTCAAATATTAAATGTTTTATCAGGAAATGAAGTAGATATTTTTTTAGAAAATATTATTACCCCCATTGCCACATTTTTTAGTTTAACCAACGAACCCCAAACCATTAATTTAATCGTCTTGTGTGGTTTTATTTTTATTATCGCCGTAGTTAGGGCGCCCATTCAGCCTTGGATTGGCTCTTGGTATCATTGGGAAATCACTTTAAAATCGAGGAGAGACTATTCCCAAAAAGTCATCGAAAAAATCCTTACCTTACCCATCGGGTTTTATGATGAAAATAACCCCGGTAGGGTAGCCGGGAGAATAGCGAGGGGAATTTCTAACCACACTTGGACATATCCAGAAATTGCGGGGCAGTTTATTCCTAAATTAATTCGGGTATTGGGAATATTTGTAGTTATTGCCCTCATTGAAAAATGGTTGGCAGTGGGTTTTATTATCTCTTTTTCTTTGATTTTAATCCTCACTTTTTTCCATCTCAAAAAACTGATTATTCAAGAGCAAAAATTAGACGCTCATCAGGAAAATACTGAAAGTAGAACATCAGAAATCATTACTAACATTAAAACTGTTAAGGCTTTTGCTACCGAATCAAGGGAATTGGCAAGGCAAAATAAACGCTTTAACCGTGAATATAAAGTAGTTATCAATCGAATCCATCTAGGTTACGTAAAATTAGCCACATGGAATCGCACCGTGGTGCAACTATCTTTATTTCTTGTGTTTTTGGGGGTGTTAATTCCTACCTTTCGGGGGCAAATGTCCTTGGGGCATTTTATCACTACCTACACCCTCGCCAGTATGGCATATGCCGAGTTAGAGCCTTTGAGTAATTTGGCGGAGGTTTTTGCCCGTCGTTATGCCTCTATGATTCGTTTCCATGAGTTTATGAATTTACCTGCGGGGCAGGATGCTTCTAGTTTAATCCCCGAATATTTACCAGAAAATCCCTATCAGTTTACGGGCAAATTGGAGTTTAAAAATATTTCTTTTGGCTATCATGCTGATGGCTTGGTATTAAATGATATTAATTTTAAGGTTGAACCTTATCAAACGGTGGCATTGGTAGGACGTTCAGGGTCTGGTAAATCTACGCTGGTTAAGCTCTTATTTCGCTATTTTGACCCTTTGGAAGGGAAAATCGTTTTAGATGGTCAAAATATTAAAACCCTTGATATTAGCCGTTATCGTCGCCGTTTAGCCATTGTCCATCAGGAGGTGGATATGTTTAATGGTAGTATTGTGGATAATTTGACCTATGGTAATCCCAATGTTAGTTTAGCAGAGCTTAGACAAGCCTGTGCGATCGCCCGTGTGGATGATTTTATTGAAAAATTACCTGATAAATATAATACTATTGTGGGGGAAAGGGGAGTAAGACTATCGGGAGGACAAAGACAAAGGTTAGGGATTGCAAGGGCGTTAATTGTAAACCCTGATATATTGGTGTTTGATGAAGCTACATCCAGCCTTGACTATGAATCGGAAAGGGAAATTCAACTGGCGATGAAATCTATTTTTGGTACTCGCACCACCATTATAATAGCCCACCGTCTTAGTACCGTGAGGGAAGCCGATAAAATTATTGTCCTTGATAACGGCAAAATTGCAGAGGTGGGTAATCATGAAGAATTACTTAGTCAAGGGGGTATCTATCATCGTTTACATTCTCTCCAAGAAAGCGGAGATTTGTATTAGTTGCCATGGCTTTTCCCATAACCCTTAAATAAGGTTCTAAGTAGCCTGTGTTACAGTATCTTGATAATTGGTTAGGTTATCCTTAACATATTAAAATTTCAAGACATTGGGAAAAGGGAAAGTGATTTACATATCGATAGTTGAAGGAAATCCCCATTTGCGATCGCTCCTAGGATGGCACTTACAACAAGCAGGTTATATCACCCATCAATATAGCACTATTCAACAGGCAAGAAACAACCTAGCCCACAATCCACCTACCCTGATGATTATCGATTCAGACTTACCCGATGGTGATGGGGTAGAATTTTGCCGTTGGTTATCCCAATCAAAACAAACTTTAATTTTAATTTTATCCGCTAAAATAGGGGAAAAAGATGTGGTCAGTGGGTTAAAAGCAGGGGCTGACGATTACATCAAAAAACCTTTTGGAATGCAAGAGTTTTTAGCAAGGGTAGAATCTTTATTGCGTCGTTTTCGGGTGAATAATGCCCCTTTAATTCTGGATTTTGGCGATTTAAAAATAGATTTAGTACAAAGAAGGGTAGAGTTTAGGGGAGAATTTATCGATCTAACCCCCCAAGAATTTAGTTTATTATATGTACTAACCCAAGCCCAAGGAACTGCCCTTAGTAGAACAGAATTACTACGTCGTGCTTGGCCAGAGGCCATCGAAAATCAGCGCACCATCGACACCCATGTATTATCTTTGCGCAAAAAAATAGAAATTGACCCTCGGCAACCGAATTTAATTCAAACGGTGCGGAATGTGGGTTATAGATTTAACCTTGAGTTGTTACAGCAACAAAGCACTTCTCCACCTAGCCAAGTTTATCAGCACCCAAAACACTATCATAGTAACAATAATCATCTTTCCCCATCAGCTATGAATCAAGAAAAAATCATGGCAAGATAGAAGGAATAATTAAGGTTTTATCACAAAATGATGTCATAAAGGGCAATTGATAATACTGAGTATTAACTTTCTAGGTTAAGGTTAAATACTTTTCCGTTCATCAATACTCTGGTGATACCCTTTGATTTTAAACAGGATGCTGTTTTTTCTATTATTTTGGTGTCAGGTACTTTGATTACTTTACCACGGCGATCGCAAAATCTCTTAGCTACCCGATGATTTTCAAAAATAGGCAGGGTTTTTTGGTTGGTTTCCTCTTGGGGAATATTTCCTAATTCCGCAAAATCCTTGAGGGGGCGTGTCATTAATTCAGCGGTGCGATCGATGGCTAAATAACAGTTACGATTAAATTTAGCTTCCGAAAGGGGTAGTACGATTAATTCTTTAACGTCTAGGGATACTTCTTGCTCTTCGTCATCCTCAAATTCGTCGTCATCGTCGTCAAACTCATCCTCATCATCGTCATCATCAACGATTTCCTCCCCAAACATCTCTTTGACGGTGTTAAAAGATTCTATGCTTTTTTGATTATCATCTTCCTCTTCTTCATCCTCAATGTTTGTTGTTTCTGGGGGGGTAGTTTCAATAACTTTTTTAGTTTTTAAGATGGGTTTTGCTACCTTCTCTTTGGCAGTGTCTTCATCCAAGGGTGGGGAAGTTTCTTGATTTTCTTCAATATCATCTGATTCTTCTTCCGCAATACTTTCTACTGGGGGGGGAGATACTTCTTGATTTTCTGTAATATCTTCTGATACTTCCTGATTTTGAGCAATATCCGCCGATTTTTCTTCAGTAACAGGGGATGGGGCTTTTTTCTGGGTGGGCTTTGCCGATGGCTCAGATTTAGATTCAGTCTTTTTCTTTTTGGAGTTGCTACGGGCAAGGCGTTTTTGTTGAATTAGGGAGTCATATTCTTCGGTGGAAAGACTCATTTTTAGGAAACGGCTGACAGTGGAATTACTCACCCCATAGCGGTCTGCGAGGGTGGATGATGTTGCATCTGTGCTACGATATAAATCTAATATCTCTGTGCGATCGCCTTCAGATAATTTTCTGGGACTCATAATGCCAACCCTAGGTATTTTTTAAAACTTACTCTAATTCACTGCCTTTAATAATTTGACCTATCAATGGCTAGTTTGTCAAGAATAGCTGATTTTTACTGTTAATAGTGGTTAAATTGAGATAACTTTTTCATCAATGACTTAGATAATTTAATTATTTTAACTATGAATATAATTACATTTCTTAGGTCATAATTAGTTGTCTCCCTTTGGGGAGAGAAAGTATATTCAAAAATAAGTATTTCCTTATGTCTATCTTACAAACCACAAAAGCGATTTTAGTGTTAGCGGACGGCACATCCTACACGGGCTATTCTTTCGGTGCGAAGGGAACAACTTTTGGTGAAGTTGTGTTTAATACGGGGATGACGGGCTATCAAGAGGTATTGACAGATCCTAGTTATTCTGGGCAAATCGTTAGTTTTACCTATCCTGAGTTGGGTAACACGGGAGTTAACCCCGAAGATGAAGAATCCTACAAACCCCACGTTAAAGGGGCGATCGCCCGTAACGTCAGTAAACGCCCTAGCAACTGGCGCTCAACGGAGTCTCTACAGGACTATTTAACCCGTCATAAGGTAATTGGTATCTACGGCATTGACACCCGTGATTTAACTCGCCGTTTGCGTTCCTCTGGGGCGATGAATGGGGCTATCTCTACGGAAATACTAGATCCCGAAGAACTACTCATCGAACTGCAAAGCGTACCTTCCATGGCAGGGCTAAACCTAGTAAAAGAAATCACTACCAAAGAAGCCTATGAATGGAGCGAAGGCACCGATAAAGAGTGGGAATTTAGCCACCGTACTAATTTAACTGACGGGGAAACCTTCACCGTTGTGGCAGTAGATTTTGGGGTAAAACGCAACATCTTACGCCGTCTAGCTAGTTATGGTTGTAAGGTAATCGTAGTTCCTGCTAGTACCAGTCCGGAGGATATTTTAAAGTATAATCCCGATGGAATCTTCTTGTCCAATGGTCCGGGAGATCCTGCTGCCGTTGCCGAAGGTATTGCCACCGCCAAGGCTCTGTTAGAAGCTGAAAAACCCACTTTTGGGATCTGTATGGGTCATCAAATTTTGGGGCTTTCCTTGGGAGCGCAGACTTTTAAATTAAAATTTGGTCATCGTGGCTTAAATCAACCCGCAGGGTTAAGTCAAAAGGTAGAAATCACCAGTCAAAATCACGGCTTTGCCGTCACGGAAGAATCTTTGGGGGCTGATATAGAAATTACCCATCTAAATTTAAACGATCGCACCGTAGCGGGTTTAAAACATAAAACCTTACCTTTCTTCTCGGTACAATACCACCCTGAAGCAAGTCCTGGCCCCCATGACGCTGATTATCTCTTTGAGCAATTTGTGAAGTTAATGCGAGACCATAAGAAATAATCTTGGAACCGTTCCCCCCTTTGAAAATCAAAAGGGGGCAGAAAGAGGATTTATTCTTTTTACCCCTGAAAAAATCAAACTAGGGATTGACTAGGATTTAGGGGGGGCTACTCTTTCCTTGAATAATTTACCAGCAGAAAAAGCAGGTACTTTGGTAGCTGGAATATTCATTTTTTCGCCAGTTTTAGGGTTACGACCTTCACGCGCTTTTCTGTCACGGCTTTCAAAGGAACCGAAACCGACAAGGGTTACTTTTTCTCCGCTCGAAACCGCTTCCATAATTGCTTCTACCGTGGCACTGATTACGGAATCAGCTTGTTTTTTGGTAACGGAGGCCTTTTCTGCTACTGCATCAACTAATTCGCCTTTGTTCATAGAATATACTCCTATTTTATTTTATTTGTACTTTTAACACCTAACCATGATCATCAGATTCTAATACTTAATTAGCTGAAATAACCATCGAATAAGTGTTTGACTGTTTTTAACACTAGATCTGATATTACCTGATTAATTGCTGAAATGTTTAAAAAATATTGTTTTTCTCGTTTTTTTTACATTTTTACGGTTTTTTGTAAAGAAAAGTAAAGATATTGAGCGGTTTTAGCCCATAAACAGCTGAAAATCTCAGAATACAACACTGGTTATGAGGGGGGATAGTTCACGCTATACTCAAAAGGGTAGCGTTAGGAGTAAACCACTGGATAAGATTGTAATTATTGGTGCAGGGGTAATCGGCAGTGCGATCGCCTTTGAACTTAGCCAAAATCCTCGATTTGACATTACCTTAGTAGATGAAAAAACCCCCGCCAGTGGCTCATCAGGCTCGGCATTAGGGCTATTGATGGGGGTAATGAGTCAGAAGGTAAAAGGAAGGGCATGGCGACTGAGGGAAAACAGCTTAATCAGATATAAAACCCTCTTACCCGAACTAGAGCAGTTAACGGGGTTAGAAATTCCCCATAACCACCATGGCATCGTCAAACTATTATTGGCAGGGGATGACCTTGAAAAATGGCATAAACTAGCGGAAAAAAGAGCCGAACAAGGTTACACTCTCAAAGTGTGGAATCCTTCGCAATTAAAGTCCTTTTGCCCCGAAGTATCAGAAAAAGAAGTGATTGGGGCGGTTTCTTCCCCCGACGATTTACAAATTAATCCGATTCCTCTAGTGGAGTCCTTAATAATCGGAGCCACCAAAAAGGGCGTAAAATGTATTTTTGGGCAAAAAGTTGATAAATTTCATATTAACAACCCTAATGGAAGCGATAAAAGGATCTGTGAATCTGTGGAGGTGGGGGGTGTATCCCTTTTTTCTGATTTTATACTGGTGTGTAGCGGTTTAGGTTCTATGGCTCTAACCCAAGAATTGGGACATCAGATTAAGATTAAGCCTGTGTTAGGTCAAGCCATGGTAATGGAATATGATAAATGGCAAAGTGTTCCAGATTTTAACCCAGTGATTACGGGGGATGATGTACACATTGTGCCTTTAAAGGATAATCGCTTTTGGGTGGGGGCTACCCTCGAATTTGCCGATGACCATGGGCAGGTGATGGAGGATGAGCAGTTACTTACTAATTTACATCAAAGGGCGATCGCATTTTGTCCTTCCCTCAAATCAGCTTCTATGGTTTCCCAATGGTCTGGAAAACGTCCTCGCCCCGAAGGGCGTCCAGCCCCCATCATTGAATGGTTAGAGGGTTATAATAATGTTATTTTAGCTACCGCCCATTACCGCAACGGAATTTTACTCGCCCCTGCCACCGCCATGGAAGTAAGGGAATTAATCGAGAATGGATAATTATTTGGACATTTCCAGCATTCTTTGGATAGGTTTTAAAGCCTTACCTCTGGTGGGTTCGGGGATAATGATTTCAGGGGTTTTATTCTTGAGGGCTAAATATACCTTTTCGAGGGTATTGAGCCTCATGTAAGGGCATTCATTACAGTTACAATTAGTGGTAGAAGGGGCTGGAATAAACACCTTGTGGGGAGTTTGCTTTTGCATCTGGTGAATGATACCGGGTTCGGTGGCGATGATGAATTTATCGCATTCACTACCCTGAGAATATTTTAGAAGGGCGGTAGTTGAGCCGATGTAGTCAGCATGATTTAAAACAGGGGTTTCACATTCTGGGTGGGCTAAAATTTCAGCATCAGGATTTTGTACCTTCAGTTCAACAATTCTTTTTTCGGAGAAAGTTTCATGGACGATGCAACTACCATCCCACAATACCAAATCTCGTCCTGTTTGTTGGCTGACATAACGACCTAAATTTTTGTCGGGGGCAAAGATAATTTTTTGCTCTGGGGGAATTTGATTGACAATGGAAACGGCATTAGAACTGGTGCAGATAATATCACTGAGGGCTTTTATTTCTGCGGTACAATTGATGTAGGATATGACGATGTGATCAGGGTGTTGGGCTTTAAATTTGGCAAAGCTATCGGGGGGGCAACTGTCGGCAAGGGAGCATCCTGCTTCTAAGTCGGGTAATAATACTAATTTATGGGGATTTAAGATTTTGGCGGTTTCTGCCATGAAGTGTACCCCTGCAAAAAGAATTACATCCGCAGAAGTGTTGGCTGCCTGTTGAGATAAACCGAGGGAGTCGCCGATATAATCCGCAATGTCTTGGATGTCTCCTTCTTGGTAGTAATGGGCTAGGATTACAGCGTTTAATTCTTTCTTTAAAAGTGCGATCGCACTGAACAAATCATCGGGAATATTATTTTCAATCTTACGGGGAGAAGTAGCAGTGAACATATTCAACAACCGTCGGGGATTTAGTAAAAGTTAATACCCATCATATCGTGAATTATCCCCATTCCGTAACACCTGTTTCGAGATTAACCGAAGCAAATAGTTTTAATGATGGAATTTTGAGCTTTGATATATAATTTGAAGGAAATTACCTGAGGATGAATCAATAATTTTTATGGAACTTACCGATTTTACTGTTTATATATTTGCTCAAATGATTGAAGACCCTGATATTATTGGTCAGATTACCGATGCTTGGAATAATTTTGTTGAATCAGGACAGGTTTGGGCCATGGTAATTGGTGCGGTGTTGGGTTATATGTTTTCTAGTTTTACCCGTTACTAATGCTTAACTAGATTATTGTGATTTAATTATTTGGCGTTGGTGAATTAAGATATGATCTTTCGTTTAGTTTGGCAATAGTAATAATAGCTCTAGTATTATATATCTACTATTATTCAATAATATTACATACCGAAAATAAGCAACACCAATTATTTAAATTAGTTTTACAAAAAAAATAGGGGAAGTATTATCCCCCATTATTTCTTTTTCAACTACGCAATAAAAACTTATTTTTTAGGAATTTTACCAAATACATCTAAAAGGCGATCGCCCCAATACTTAACATCATAAGTAGAAACAGTTTTATACATCGCCTCCATGCGCTCTTTTTGTTCATCCTCAGCCATAACCAAAGCCTGATCAATAGCAGTATCCATACGGGTTACAGAATAAGGATTAGTTAACAATGCTTGGGGTAACTCCACCGCCGCACCTACAAACTCAGAGAGAATCAAAACGCCACTCTCATCCTTATGGGCAGAAATATATTCCTTTGCGACCAAATTCAAACCATCCCGTAAAGGAGTAGTCCAACAAATATCCGCCGCCTTATAATAAGCCAATAAATCACTAAAGGGAATAGGCTTCGTAAATAACATAATGGGAGTCCAATCTAAACGGGCAAACTTACCATTAATTTGTCCTACCAACTGCTCAATTTTATTTTGAGTAGTTTTATAAACCCTCATACCCGCCGCCGCCGACACACAACTGACAATAAAATTAACCTTACCATGCAACTCAGGACGACGTTCCAATAAACGACCAAAAGCTTCTAACATCTCCTGATTACCCTTAACATAGTCAATTCTACCCGCAGCGATAATCAACTTACGTCCATTCAACTCCTCTTTAATTTCCTCATATTTTTTCTGAGCCTCCGCAGTGGCTAACACAGAATTAATATAGTCTGGGTTGGTACCTACAGGAAAAGCATCCACGGTTACATCTTGCCCTTCGTAACGTAATTTAGTGACCATTTCAGGCTCTGCTAAAGCCGTACCACATTTAGTAAAATGTCCTTGCACAGGCTGAGTTTCTACCACCTCCACGGGGAATAAACTACGGGTGACATTGACAAAGTTTTCTGAATAACGGGGAATATGGAAACCAACCACATCACAACATAGCAGACTTTTAATAATTTCCTCACGCCAAGGAAGAATATTGAACACATCCACCGAGGGGAAAGGAGTATGATGGAAAAAAGCAATCCTAGCATTAGGCTTCATTTCCCTAATATATTTAGGAGCTAACCATAGGTTATAGTCATGTACCCAGATAAGGGCATCATCCGCCGCTTCTTTACAGGCAGCCTCGGCAAATAATCGGTTAATTTCTTTAAAATTTTCCCACTCAGAAGACTCGGAAGTGAAGTGATAGGGGAAGGAGTGAAGAATGGGCCAAAAGGCTTCTTTAGAAGTGATGTGATAAAATTCTTTAACTTGATTTGGAGAAAGGGGAATACGTAAAACACTATAATTAGAGCTTTCTTCCTCTACTTGCACCCTTTCTTGGAAGCTAGATTGTTCTTTTTTTGATACTTGTCGCCAAGCAATCCAAGTTCCCTTATCAACACTATTAAAGAAACTTCTTAGGGTTGGTACGATGCCGTTAGGGCTTTTCTTATCACGATAAAAGGTTTTTCCGTTTTCAATTACTTCGTCGTAGGGTTGACGGTGATAGAGGATGACTAGAGATGATTTCATATATTTTATGCTTTATGAATAATTACAGTATTTTGTTGTTGATTATAGATTTAAATCTACTTATAGAACCAGAATTTTTGAATGAGATAGTTATTTTTACTCTTTTAAAAATATAGAACTATCGTTTATCTATTAGAATTGCATTTGTTTTATCTCTATTTTAGTACCTCAGACCAATAGTTAGTTTGCACTAAAAAAATAAAGTAATTACGATAGTAATAGATATTTTATGTTGAAAATAACCTTAAAAATTACCTTTAGCGATTAGGCTTTCTTCTCTGAAATAGAGTAATGTATTATAAGTTACCTTCAGATCGAAGGTTTTTAATTACATGTTAAATTTGGCAATTAAGTTGAATTTAATCATAGCATAATGATTAATATTGAGTCAAATTTTATGGCATAAGTCATCATAAAAACTAAAAAAAATCTTGGTTCATAACATTAATCCTGATGAATACCAAGGTCAAACAGACAATGATTGCTAAAATATAATCTTCAAAAGAAATGATAATAGTATAGGTAAGGAATAGGGGTTGTTAATGAATAATTATGATGCGATCGTGGTGGGTGCTGGTTTAACGGGCTCTGCTTTGGCTTATGAGTTGGCGAAACGAGGTCAGAGGATTTTATTAATTGAGAAGAATCTTAATTTTTCCAATGGCACTGTTTACAGTTATGGGGGCATTGCTTATTGGTGTGGTACAGACGATCGCACCATATCTTTGTGCAAGGAGGGCATCGAAATTCAGCGAGGGTTGAGGGATGAGCTAGATTATGATACCCAATATCGAGATTTAGATTTACTTTTTACCATTCCCAAGGACAAAAACCCGGAGCAGGTGGCTAGTAATTATCAAAAGTTTTGGATTAAGCCCGATTTATTTAGTGTTGAGGATAGTTGCGCTTTAGAGCCTTTACTTAATGGGGAAGCTATTTCTGGTTGTTTACGTTTTCCCCATGGTCATGTTAACCCCCATGAGTTGATAATGGGTTATCAAGTTGCGTTTCAGAGATTGGGGGGAGAAATTCGGGAGGAGTTGGTACTGGATTTGGAAAAAAAAGAAAGTCGCACGGTGGGGGTAAAAACCAGTAAAAATAGTTATTTTGCTGATCAGGTAATCCTTTGTGCTGGGGCTTTTTGTCGTGGTTTGTTGGCAAAGGTGGGGGTGAGTTTACCTCTTTACTTTACCCATGCTCAGTTAATCAAAACTGCACCGACGGACATTAAGTTACGTTGTTTGGTGATGCCTAGTACCACGGCAAGATTTTTGATGGAGGAGGATGTGACGGCGTTGGCAAAGGATTCTATCTGGATAAATCCTAGTGATGAGTTACAGGGTGAGGTGCTAGAGCCGGGGGCTATTCAATTTTTAGATGGTAGTCTGTGTTTAGGGCAAATTAGTCAAATTAGGACAAATACCAGTGCTTCTGTGGATCCTAGGGCTAGTGAGGAGAAGATTCGAGGGGCGATCGCCCATTACCTGCCTTCCGTGGCAAACTTGGAGGGACAATGGCATACTTGCCAAGTAGCATTTAGTAAAGATGTACCTTTTCAGGTGGGCAAGGTGGAGCAAATAGAAGGTTTGTCGGTGTTTTCTGGGTTTACTAGCCCCTTTGTATTTGTGCCTACCCTCGCTCGAAAATTTGCCCATTTTTTGACCACCCATGAGGGGGATTTTACCCTCTCCACTAACTAGGCATCGGGTTCTACCATAGCTCTATATTCTTCGGCACTGAGGGCATCTTCTAATTCCTCATTAGGATCATCAAGACGTACTTTCACTAACCAGCCCTCTCCGTAAGGATCATCTGCGATCGCCTCTGGTTGTTCGATTACCATTTCATTACGATCAATTACCGTGCCTGAAACAGGAGCATAAATTTCTGATACAGCCTTCACGGATTCCACAGTGCCAATATTGTCCCCCGAGGCGATGGCATCTCCCAATTCCGGTAACTCCAAAAAGACCACATCGCCCAATTCCTCTAGGGCAAAAGCACTCAGTCCAACAGTGGCAATGTCTCCGTCATCTTCTATGCGTACATACTCATGGGAATCAAGATATTTTAAATCTTCGGGATATTCTAAGGTCATGGGCGATTACTCTGTATCAAAGGTTCTCTAATATTATTATTTATAGGTGAAAAATTAACAAGCACATTCATCAATAATTGAGAATTGAGAATTAATAATGGATAATTAAATTTATCAAAAATTTTGAGTTTAAAATTTCATTATTTGTAAATATTCGATCTCTGTTCTGTCCTTAATTTCCTTTAAACAATCGAATACTAATAAAAATTAGGTAAATATTTGTGAAAACATTAACAAAGATCAAACTCTTGTGTGAGCCAACCTCCGAGGCATGGTTACAACAAGCATTAAACAACCTTGATACTATCCTTCTCGATCATTCCCACTGTGAACGTAAGGCAGCGGGGGTGGCAGTAAATTTACTTTTTCGTTATCCTTCCCATACCGAGCTTATCCACGAGCTTACAGCCATCGCCAAGGAGGAATTAGAACACTTTGAGCAGGTAAATCAATGGCTCGAAAAAAGAGGAATACCCCTTGCCCCCCTACAACCTTCCCCCTACGGTGCTACCCTCAAAGGTGCTATTCGCAGACATGAGCCCCATCGTCTCCTCGATTCTTTATTGGTATCTGCGTTGATTGAAGGGCGATCGCACGAACGCCTCGGACTACTAGCCCAAAACTGCCCCGATGGAGAGTTAGCCAAATTTTATCGAGGTTTAATGGCATCAGAAGCAAGACATTATGGAATTTACTGGGTACTTGCCCACAAATACTGTGATCAAGAGCAAATCGAGCCAAGATTACAAGAACTAGCCCAACTAGAGAGCGACATTCTGCGTAATCTACACCCCGAACCAAGAATACACAGTTAGAACTTGATGGATAAGCATTTTGGTTGAGGCGGGGAATGGGGAATAGGCAATGGGGAATAGTGTAAAATTACCTTAACCGTTCATAATAACCTGAAAATAAACCCATGCAATTTATCCGTCAACAAGTTGTCCCCATCGTAACCATTCTCATCGCTATTTTTGCCCTAGTGGCCACCAGCGCCCGTGGCTTTATGAAAACAGACTTAGCCCAACCTGCCCCCATCGAAAATATCTACAGTGATAGTAGCACCACCACCACCGACCAACCATAGTTTCATGTGTAAGGTGGGTAATGCCCACCCTACTGATTTTTTTTAGGTGATAACGGTGGGTTTGTCTCGATTGGTGTATTTTTTGATGTGAGCCATTTCTTCGGCTACTTGAATTAAATCCCCGAGCGCCTCTTGGGTATCTAAACCTTGTTTGCTGGTATCAGGTTCATAACTTTCTAAATATACCCTTACGGTGGCGCCTTTGGTACCGGTGCCAGAAAGACGGAAAATGATCCTCGAACCATCGGTGAAGCCAATACGCACCCCTTGTTTTTGGGATACACTACCATCTACAGGGTCAGTATAACTGAAGTCATCGGCATATTTAACGGTATATTTACCATAGGTTTTACCTACGAGGGTATCAAATTGACTGCGTAATTGATTAACCAATTCGTTAGCGCCTTCCGTGGCTACTTCTTCGTAGTCGTGACGGGAATAAAAGTTGCGTCCATAGGTTTCCCAGTGGGATTTGACAATTTGTTCCACGGATTCTTCCCTGACGGCAATGATATTTAACCAGAAAAGCACTGCCCATAGTCCGTCTTTTTCTCGAATATGATTAGAACTTGTACCGAAACTTTCTTCTCCGCAAATGGTGGCTTTATCCGCATCTAAAAGATTTCCAAAAAATTTCCACCCTGTGGGGGTTTCATAACAATCAATACCTAGCTTTTCGGCTACCCTATCCACCGCTGCACTGGTGGGCATGGAACGGGCAACCCCTGCTAATCCTTGTTTATAGCCTTTTACGAGGTGGGCATTGGCGGTAATGACGGCTAAACTATCGCTGGGGTTGACAAAGAAATGTTTGCCTAAAATCATGTTGCGATCGCCATCCCCATCGGAAGCAGCACCAAAATCAGGAGCATTATCACCAAATAGAATATCAACTAAGCCTTTAGCATAAACCAAATTAGGGTCAGGATGACCCCCCCCAAAATCTTCAAGGGGAACGCCATTTATTACGGTTCCATCCGTTGCACCTAGTTTTTCCTCAAAAATCGCCTTAGCATAGGGTCCTGTGACAGCGTGGAGGGAATCCATGCACATTTTGAACTGACCACCAGCAAGCAGTTTTTTGATTAAATCAAAGTCAAATAAAGACTCCATTAATTCGATGTAGGGTTTAACTGAATCCACCACTTCCACATCCATATCACCCAATTTAAATGAGCCTTGGTTATTTAAGTTAATATCAGCAGATTCGAGAATAGAGTATTCTTTGATGGTTAAGGTGCGCTGGTAAATGGCATCAGTTACTTTTTCTGGGGCAGGGCCACCATTGGTTACGTTATACTTAATGCCAAAATCGCCATTTTCTCCCCCCGGGTTGTGGGATGCAGAAAGGATAATGCCCCCATAGGCATTGTTACCACGAATCAGACAGGAAGCGGCGGGAGTCGAGAGAATGCCATCACAACCTACTAAAACTCTTCCTACACCATTGGCAGAAGCCATTTTGAGGATAGTTTGGATTGCTTGACGGTTATAATAACGTCCATCCCCTCCTAAAACAAGGGTTTTACCTTTTAATTCAGGCAGACTATCAAAAATTGCTTGAACAAAGTTTTCTAAATAGTGAGGTTTTTTAAAAACGGTGACAGCTTTTCTTAAACCTGATGTACCCGGTTTTTGATCATCGAAGGGCGTTGTAGAGACTTTTATAATACTCATAAATAGTCAGTTTGATTGCTCAATGGTTTTCCCTAAAAATGTTAACAGAAAGCCCTCCCTAAAATTTAGTTTTCCATAGATAAAAAATTAAAAACAGGACAAGGATTAGTCTTACTTAGACTAGCTATATCATTATTGTCTTGGAAAAAAGACCATGAGTAAGGGGATTGTTTTTCCGCTGACATCCATAACAATCTTTTAGCCCTCGTCATGGCAACATATAAAAGACGATATTCTTCGTATTCTTTCATTTTTTGCGCTTCTATCCATGCTTCATCAATGGACAAAGATTTAGTTATTTTATTATTTAATTTTTCCTGATGAATTAAAGCTCTTAGTTGCCCCCTTGCTACTTCTGATAAATCAAATTTTCCTAAAAATTGAGTATTTTTTGGCAGGTGCACTCTACCCGGAATAATATTTTCATTTATAAATGGTAAAAATACATAGTCCCAATCTAATCCTTTGGACTTGTGCATAGTCATAATAGTAACTTGTCCACATTTTGTATAGATATTTTCTGGGTTACTATCATCATCAGCAAAGGTTTCTACTTCTTTAAAACTTTCAGTATTAATTAGTTCTTTTAGGGTACTAATAATAGTTTTTAGGGAGCTACGACCGATAATTTCTTTATCAATTTTTTCACTAAGTTTATGGGTTGTAGCTAATTCTCCTTGATTATAGTTAAGGGTCATGGCAAGGTAGGGAATTAGTTGATAATGGGTTAATTCTATTTTTGCTTCTAGTAGAGTTAGAATAATTTTTCTGATTTTATCGAAATTTTTATTATTTTCTTTATCCAACTCTGTGGGATACAAAAATTTTTCTGGATAGTTAATATTAATAGAAGATATGGGGATATTTATTATTTGTCTTTTTTCTAAAATTTTGAGAATACTATTAAAAAAATCAGGGGAATGGGGTCGGTCAATAAATTCTAATAATTGTAAAATTTCTTGAGGTAATTCGGAGATGTTATTATTACCGTCAATGAAGATGACTTTTATATGGTGATTTTCTTGTAAATATTCAAGATGAGATGTAATAAACTTCCCTTGACTTTTTTCTCTGACTAAAATAGCTAGATTACTATTTTTTCTTGTTTTTTCATCGGCAAAAATTGCTTCAATTTTTTTTCCTAGGGCTTTGACGGTATCATAAATATGGTCAAATTTATGTAATTCGATTCCTTTTCCGTAGGGGAATGGATTAATGGGGGGTTGATTTGTTTTTTGAGTTACGGGCTGGATATATTGTTGTCTAAATGGTAATTCTATTTGTTGAGTATAATTTGGATTATTTTCTTGAAATTTGAGGGTTTTATTAATAGCTTTATTGTTAATAAAGTCAAGGGTTTTATTTGCCCCATCAATGATGGTTTGGGTACTTCTTCCTGCTTGGGCAATGGTGGCAAGGCTATGCTTTTTCTCGCACAGGTCACAAAACCAGTTAAAATATACGGGGTCAGCGGATGTAAAAGTAGAGTTAATTGCTTGATTGGGATCTCCTACTCGGACTAAATTCGGCTCTAGGTGTGGCTTTTCGTCATCTTTCGCTAAAATTTCTAGTAATTCCACTTGTAGGGGGCTAGAGTCTTGGGCTTCATCTTCAAATACCGCATGGGTTTGTTGTTGCCATAGCTTTCTGGCTTCTTCATTTTCTAGCACCCTAAGCGCCCCTAGTATCATATCGTCATAGTCCATGAGATTATTTTCAATCATCAACTGTTGATATATTTTATATAGTCCAGAGGCGATCGCCATTATTTGGTATTCATCACGGGTATAATCAATATAATGGGCTAAACTATGGGGAGTTTTACCAGAACATTTTGCCTCTCCGATAATGGTATTAGCCAATTTAGGTAATAATTCACTGCGAATAACCCCCTCTCGGCGCATTCTTTCCGACTCTTCCCCATCAAAACCCTGTCTTCCCTCCACCAAAGCTATATAAAGACTAGGATTTTCTCTAATCCATTGATTCACCGTATTTTTAATCAGTCGATGGTTTGAGTTAGGAGAAACTAAATTACTCTGGTTTAAATTTAGCCCCGATAACTCAGGGTATCTACTCGCAATATTTAAAGCTAAACTATGGATAGTTTGCACCGAGAAGCCCATGGGGGGCAACCCTAGATAATGTAAATTTTGTTCTACCTTTTGTTTAATACTAGCTGTGGCTGAACGAGTATAGGTAACAATCATTAATTGACGACGTAAATTAAGTTTTTCTCTGGCAATGGTAGCCGCCGCTGCCACCGCTAAACTGTGGGATTTTCCTGCCCCTGGCACCGCTGAAACCGCCATTTCTCCCTTTTGCCAACGTCCTAAAACATCTTGCCCCGGCCGTAGTTGTTTAATTAAATTCTCTAATTTTTGCTCCATAACACCTGCGAATAATTGACAATGAACTGTGGACAATGGACAATTGGGTTTTGATGGGTTTTGCCGACACTAGACTTGTTTTAGTATATATACATCTAGTTTATTTTTTCGAGTGTTCTTGCTATTTTTCACTTTTACCAACATTAACTATGAGTATTGAAAGTTTATTTGCCGTTTCCTTATTTCCCTATCTTGCTTTTCTTTGGTTTTTGACTAAATCGGGTAAAACTCCCAAACTGGCACTAAAAGGATTTTATATTCTGTTAGTTTTCGTTGTGGTTACTATCCCTGCGGGAATATATGCCAAGGTACACTACGACACTTCTTTGGCTAATGTAGATTGGTTACATGGGGGGGCTGAATTTTTCTTGACGTTGTCTAATATTTTGGTGGTGTTAGGATTTCGTCAGGCGGTTATGGAAAAAGAAAAAGAAATCAAAGAAGGCTAAAAATCGAGAACGTCCATAATCAAACCCCCTGCCACCAATAAAAGTAAGATAGACAAAGAAACATCAAGTATTTTCGGTGTTAATCTCTTTGATAACCAGTAACCCAATAAAACCCCCACTAAACTGGTGGCGATAAGTGCCAATGCTGCGCCAATAAAAACAATCCAAGGGGAGGTAGATTGAGCAGATAATAATAGGGTTGCTAACTGGGTTTTATCCCCCATTTCAGCAAATAAGATGGTTAAAAAGGTAGAGCTAAAAACTTTCCAAAAGCTCCACTTCTGAATATTTTTCTGCTCTGCTAGGGCTTCTATCTCTTTAACTTCTTGTTCTACTGACATTATTTTAAATAATTGTGGTCAAGTAACATATCGTAACATTAAAGTTATCATATTTTTTTCATAATTTGTGATTTGAAAACCAAATAATCAAAGAAAATTGCCGAAACCAATGAACAAAAGTTAGGCTATAAGCAAAGAATCACCATCTTTATAGCAATGCAATATCAAATATTATCAAACCTAAAACAACAACAAAAGATTTTTCGTCACAGTATTCTTTTACTTATGTCAGCTACTTTATTGGGTTGTAGTCCTACTATTAATATTGGACAATCTTCCGAGCCTCAATCTATGGGAGAAACATCCACAGAAAATAGTTTACCTTCTGAGCAATCTAATAATCAACTAGCAATGGTTAGTGGTGAAGATGCTATTTCCCAATTATTAAATGATAGAGAGTGTGTTGGCTGTAACCTTCAAGGGGTAAATTTAGAAAACCAGAATCTTCGCAACGTAAATTTACAAAATGCTAATTTAAGTGGGGCAAAATTAGAAGAAGCAGATTTGAGTGGGGCGAATTTACGCAATGCTATCTTGATTCGAGCCGATTTAGAGGAAGCAATTTTAACCGAAGCAGATTTAATCGGTGCAGATTTAACAGGGGCAGACTTAGAAGATGCTAATTTGATGGGGGCAAATTTGAGTAATGCTAATTTGACGGGGGCTGACTTGGATGATGCCATTTTAACTAATGCTAATTTGGAAAATGCTAACTTTACCCAAGCAGACTTAGAGGATGCTATTTTAACGAGGGCAAATACCACTGGGGCGAATTTTTCTGGTGCTGATTTAGATGGGGTAATCGGGTTACAATAGTTGTTTGTTGATTATTTTAATATAAAATTTTTATGAGTAATATTTATAGTGTAGAGGTTACTAATGAAGGGCAAACCTACACTTTTCAAGTAGGGGAAGATGAAACTATTTTAGCGGTAGCCGAAAGGGAAAATATACCTTTACCAAGTTCTTGTAATGCGGGGGTTTGTACTACTTGTGCGGCGAAGATTGTTAGTGGAGAAGTAGAGCAAGGGGATGGTATGGGGGTTTCTCCTGAGTTACAAGCAGAGGGCTATGCTTTGCTTTGTGTGGCTTATCCTCGCTCTGATTTAAAGGTTATTGCGGGTAAAGAGGATGAAGTTTATGATCGTCAGTTTGGCATGAGTCAAAAATAATTGGGGCTTGTTAATTTAAGGGTGGTGGGCATTGCCCACCCTACAAGTATGAATTTTGAGTTAATTTCGGAAAAACTATACTATTTACAACAGTTTGCTAATGGGTTGGTTGATTCTCAACTTAGTCATCTGACTATTTTTAGTGTGGGGGTTATTCTGCTAACGGGTTTGTTAACAAGTTTGACTCCTTGTATGTTGTCTATGTTGCCTTTAACTATTGCCTATATTGGCGGTTATGAGTCTAAGGGAAAATTATCTAGTTTTTTTCAGTCTATCTACTTTGCTTTTGGTTTGGCTACTACTTTGGCTATTTTGGGAGTGGGGGCGGCAGCTTTTGGAAAGATTTATGGGCAAATTGGGATTGGTTTACCTATTCTCGTAAGTGCGATCGCCATTATCATGGGCTTAAACCTATTAGAGATTATCCCCCTAAAACTTCCTAACTGGGGCAACACCGACTGGATAAAAGACAACTTTCCCGATAGCTTACGTTCATACCTTCTCGGAGTAACCTTTGGCTTAGTGGCCTCTCCCTGTAGCACTCCCGTTTTAATCACTCTCCTTGCCTACATTGCCAACACTCAAAACATTTTACTCGGTACGGTTTTTCTGTTAAGTTATGCCATCGGTTATGTATCTCCCCTCATCTTGGCAGGAACATTTACAGGCACCCTAAAAAAATTACTTAGCTTACGAATAATTACCCAATGGATAAACCCCCTCAGCGGTGCAATTTTGCTTGGTTTTGGGGTGATTTCTCTAGCCACTCGACTATCGTTTACATAAACCCCTGACCATCAATAAAATTTCTATAAATTTAGTTTAAAATTATCGGATAGTCAGCCATAAGAATATATATAGGAAAGGAACATTAACCCATGGAATATGTAGATATTTTTGAAAAAATAGACGGTGATTTATCTCAGCGTGTCAAAGACTTACAAAAAAAACAACAGGAATTATTAGAACAAAAAAAGTTTCTCACTGAAGCAAAACAAAAAATCCATGGCTTTTTGAGTGATGCCAACGAAATCAGACAAGTATTAGAATTTCATCCCAATTTAGTGGAAGTGGTTAGGGATGAATTAGATAAAATATTTGTGGTCAATTCTCCTTCCCATAACCTAAAACTACCCAATACAAGAACCACAAAGAATAATAACTCTTTGCCCCAAAGCCAAGAAGTAGAGGTGAATTTACCTACGGAAAGGCTCAAAAAAGCAAAAGAGCCAGAAAAAATACAATTTTTTCCCTACGTAAATATGGAGGGGAAAGCCACTCGCCCCCCTGAAGCTCAAAACAAAGAGTAAGATTTACCATAACAAGGGGTTAAAACCCCTTGCCCATAATAAATGATTATTGATCGAAGCTACGGAAGAAGGAATCCTGTTTGAGATACACAAACTGCGGAGTAAGAGGAGGAAGATTTCGAGGATCATTAAAATTTTCATCATAATCCCAATCTCTTTCTGGTGCAGAATAAACATTGCCTAGACCCCACCGACCACTTACTCGTAAAGGTCTGGCAATACTTACAAAAGAACCCCGATAACGCCATAGTCTGTTACCCCAGTTTTCTAAAAAGCGAGGATAGTTTTCTAAGCCTCCGTTATACCCACTCCCAAAAGCATTTGTTATATCTGTTCCAGCCAACACTGCTGCATTAAAAGTCGTTGGGGTGGGATTTATTGCTCCTCCATTTTCCCCAAGAACATTACAATTGGCTCCATTACGACGATTGATAGCTTCATCCTCAAAGAAACAAGCGTTAGAGAGAGGATTAAAAGAGTCAGCCAAAATTCCTGCGGGTTGATAATTGGCTGTATTGTAGTCTCCTTGAGGATAAATAGCTTGATCCGTAGCAATGGTTAACCCCGTAGGATCATCTACATTCTCAGTTCTCGCTAAACCCATTAATTGTTCTCCTCTGACTATTGCAAAACCATAAGGACTTGTGTTTGTATAAGCATTAGAATAGGTAATAGGGTTACCATTGTTATCAACACCATCACCCACCATGGCATGAATAACCATACCGCCATCGGTAGTATCTGCTGCGGCCAATCCTAGTCGTTGGAATGAGTGTTGAGGAGCGGTAGTATCTTCAGGGGCTTTTGCGAATAAAAAGTCATCAGTTGGAGTTAGCTGATTTCCTGTCGCCATATACAATCCATCTCGATTCCAAACCACCATACTTTCAATATTTAACTGTAGCAGTCTTTTATGGCGACCTTCTCTGTTGTTGAAAAACTGATACCGTGATTGATGATTATTGTTATCTCTACCAATATCAGTGATGGGGGCAGCAATAAAGCAACGCCCGTTAAGTGCTGCAACTTGTTGAGCACTCATTTCTTCGAGTTTTTTAATGGCTTCACTAGAATCAGTAAATTCATCTAGAGCACTATTTAAACTAGAAGTATTCTGAGCAAAACTACCATACAGATTTTGCTGTTGATTATTTACGGCTCCAAGGGGTAGAGACAAAAAAGAAAGAGGAATAGGGGCATCTTGATTCGTACCGTGGATTTGCTCTAGTACATAATTTTGGGCTTGCTCTCTAAAATTATTTTTTTGGGCTACGGTTAAACCATTCCACCAATTAGCTAAAGTTCCTGATAAATTATGAGCATTAGGATTACAAATGTGAAATTCAGAATTAGTAGGAATAGAAGCTAAATCTGCCCCCACCATAACGGGTTGTCTTAAACTTTGTAAACGCCTTTGATATGTTGCTGAGTTAAGATTTACGATTCCTTGGTTGATTTTGCCACCATTTCTGGCAGTAATTTCAAAGGGAATTTGTTTTAAATAGTTCATATTCCCTGTTTGTGTACCTACAGGCTTAAATTTGATGCGAATATCTGCTCTATCAAAATATTGTCCTCTACTATCCAAAATATCAGGAGTGGGGATAGAAACAGGCTCGGTGCCTACCTGAACTTGAGTACCAAAGGCACTGGCTATTCTCACAGGGTCCATGGCATTAGCCGTGGCATTAGTGCTTCCTGTACCTGCTTGTACTAAGTTAATCCAGTCACTATCTGCTGCATTTCTAATTCTCACTCGACCATTAGCATAGGTAGAGTTATCATTTTTACGCTTACTAAATAGTTGTCCTGCGACGGTAACTTGACCATTGATATTTAACGTATTATTCGCACCTAAATATAAACTGCCATCGGTATGAATTGGCCCGTTTAGGTTCATGGTAGGACCTGGTAAGATTTCCAGATCGTCTTTATAAAAAGCGGCAAACTGAAACATAGGAATTTCCCTTGCCCTTACATCCATTTGTAATATAGCGGAGGCTTGGGATGCGTCAGCATTTTCCCTTAACCCTAAAGCATAAATTGAAAATAAACTTTCGCTCATGCTTAAGTTTTGGAAGCGATCGCCTCTTGGGACAACACCATCAACGTTCCTTGCCCCCTCAACAACATAGGTTATACCACGATAGGGAGTTCGATTTGCTGCACTGGCAGATAGCTCAATCGTTTTACACTCAAAATGATCATTTTCGTCCTCAGAACCTGGATCAAGACCAACACATTCATCTAAATCCTGGGGAGAATTTCCTTCGGGAGTACGGCGAGCTAAAAATAGTGTCCTCAATTCTTGAGCTCTTTTGTTAAGGGCTGCTTCTGCGGCAAAAAAGCCACTGCTACTATCCACTGTGCTACTGGTAGCGATATTATTAACACGGGTAGAACGTCCATAAACCGCTAATAATCCTGTCAAAGCAACAATGGTTCCTACGGCAATGACGAGTACATAACCACTCTTAGAAGATGATTTAAGAGATTTTAATTTGAGTAAAAAGTAAAGGATGGGAGAAAAGCGATAATTCTTGTTCATGGTTTTAAATAAAGATTAAGATAACGACAAAAAGATTAAAAACTAAAGACATTACGAGGGAAGAATTTTTCTGTTAAGGTTAAATCCTCCTCTTTTAAACCACTACGACTTAAATCAAGTTCATCAACAGCAAGGGTGGTTTCAGTTTCAATATATTGAATGTTTGCCCAAGAATATTGCACCCCTGTGGGCAAACAACGAGCGGGGTTTGGGGCTGGTGGGGGGGGAATTACTCTACATTCATGGGTTGTATTTCCTTCCACATCTTCTAATACGCTTACCTTAACCTCAAAATTAGCAATATCATTAGCTAAGGTCAGAATACTAACATTATTTTCATCAATATCATCATCATTCCAAGTTCCATTGACTATATCATCAGGTGGATTAATCATTAGTTTCAGAGTTCCACTATCTTCTCCCTCCTTACGATGTAAAAAATAGGTACGTCTTTCAATGATGTGAATTCTACCAGTGCCAACGGAACTATAGTCATGAGCCCAAGTGTGACCATCTGTCTCGATAAAAGCCCTCGCAGGTGCGTTATTAGGGCTGGGAGTCATGGAATTTCCATCTTCATTCTCAGTAATTTCCCCCGTGTAGTTAAACACTTCATAGTTGTGTACTTTATTATTATTTGCATCGGTCTGTTCCCCAGCATAAATATATGCTTTAATTGAACCTCCTTGATTTAATCTGTTATTGCGAAAAACCTTTAAAATATCAGGCCAACCATCTCCTTTGGGGGTAGCTTCTGAACCATCTGCATTTTCAGTTTTAGGGGGTAAGTTGTCAACAAGCCTACATCCGCTGCTAGAAATAGGGTTAGTATTATCCATAATCATAATTTTGGTAGTAGAACTCCCCTTATCAATATCCGCACAGATAGGTAATGAGGATGAAACGAGGGCTTTGGTAATGGTAATAACTGAAGATTTGTCGGTAGTTCCGGGTATATCTCTTTGAACGACCCTAATGGTCTCAAAGTTTGGATCATCGGTTAGCCCTTGTCCTATCTGTAAAATGTCTGGCCCTATGAGGGAAGAAACCCCCGTTAAGGATTGATTTACTCTATTGCGGGATTGATCTCGCACAAAACTCTGTCGATATTCATTAAAACCTGTAAAAGCGACTCCCACCACTAATCCAGAGATGAGAATAGAAGCGAGCATTTCAATAATACTAATACCTTTTTGGGTGTTTTTAGTTTGCCGCTGGTGGCGGAACAACACGAGTAAAGAATGTTTGAACGGTGTGTATTGGTTCTGTTTGTCCATTTCTTTTTATTTGTATTACAATGTGTCTGTTTTCGGTGTCGTCTGTTGTGCTACAATTTGTTACTTGAAAAGTTTGGTCATCAATATCAGGTTCTTTCGTGCAGATATAAGTAGTTGCATCATATTCGTAGCCGAGCTTAGATAGTCCTGTATTTACTTCCCCATTAACCGGGTCAATTAGTCTTGTGGATCTAACTTCATCTAACAAATCTCTCGCTAAGGAGGTGGCACCTAATCTCACCTTTGAGGTGGTATTTTCATTTTGTAGCACTACCAAAAGAGGAAAGTTGAGTAGTATGGCAAAGGAGAGTAAAAGCATAGAAACAGTTGCCTCTAGGAGTGTAAAACCCTGTTGAGACTTTATTTTTTTTAAGTTTTTGTCATGGTAGAATCTTTTCATCTGATTTGGTTTACTTGAGTTGGTTGGTTTTGCTTGAGTTAATGGATAGCAATGATTTTTATATAAAAATTAAATTTATTGTGAGTGAACGGTTTTTAAAAATATATAGTTTTTATGGTTCTTCCTGATTAAGTATTTGAACAGCCCCCCCTCTTAATACTTGGATTGTTTCTTCTGTCCCTTCATTTTCAGTGTCGGTGATGGTAATTTCTAAAGATTCGTTGACGATTCCTTGACCATCATATAAACGAGCTAAACCTCGACTATCGAAGCACAGTCTCCATTCATCATTAGGTACATTGGAAGAAATTTCAATGGGTTCGCCAAAGGTTAAATCTTCTGCTAATAATGCTCCGTCTGGATTCCAGTTATCTAATAATTCAACTACGGCTCCCTTTGGTTGAGCTGATCCGATCACTTGTCCTAGAATAAGTAATGATAGGTTGTTATCAATACCGATGACTTGGTTATTTGTTGCGTTATTACCGATTTTGAGGCGATCGCCCACATTAAAACCTCGGGTAGCCAGTACTGGTATCTCAGTTTTGTCACTATCTATCCCCTCGGACAATGCGCTGATGGCTTCACATCCCCTTGTAGTGGCGGATTCTATTTTTAAAGCAGTACTAGGATTGTCGGGATCTGGTTCTATTCTGATGGCAGAGGTAGTGGCGATCGCCCTTGATCGGGTTTGTCGCAATATCCCTTCCAACTGAAAAACCGCATCATTCAATTTATTTGGTCGTCCAAAAGGATTATTCCCGATGGCGATCGCCCCTAAAATGGAGAGCATACCGATAGCAACCAGTATTTCTGGAAGAGTATAACCGTCCTGTTGAGACTTGCTTCTGAATAGTTTTTGAACAATACCAGTGTTGATTTTCATGGTCTTTAATATAGTGGGAAACCGTAATTACATCGATTAAGAAGCCTAGGGTTGTTAGTTATATTTTTTTATTATTAAGATAGTAGATATTATACCCCTTTTTTTTGATTTTTATATCTACTGTAAATAACCCATTTACTTAGGCTTCACAGTATCTTTAAATACCTTCAATAAAGATTCAGTATAGTTACGTAAAAACACGTAAACATTGACAAAATGTCAATTTTAAATAAATGTAGGGGAGTATAGAAAATATTTTCCCCTTGTTTAAATAGATAAAAATTAAGCCCTAAAATAAACATTTTGACACTAAACATAGAGTGATAACAACCTAAAATCAAAGATTTATTAGTGGGGATAAGTTAAGAATAAAAGAAAAGTATAATTTTGTAAACAAAAAATCACTACAAGATTTAAGCCTCTTCTTTTTATGGGCAGAACAAAAATAAAGTTTTGATGAAATTTAGATGAAGAAGGTTTTTCGTAAAAAAACTTAACATAAATTACGGGTAAAGCGATAACAACCCATAACCAAGTGATAGTAGGATAGAATCTAGTGCAATTAATTGTCACCTCAAGCGGATAAAGAGATTTACTTATTATTTCCGAACCAGAAAGCAAAGCTGACCAAAAATTAAACAGATTCAATGAGCAACCCCAATTCTGTTGTCACAGATTTACTAAAAGTTTTCCCCAAGTGGCGAACTCAAATCTATTTCAAATCTTCTTTAACAGCACTATCTCACGCTATGGAAGATCAGGTTTTGGCCAACACAGAAGAAGCCTTGATCATAGCTAGTTTTCAGAAGGAAAGATTTTATCGCCAAGAGGCTCACCGTTATCGTCGCATTGGCAAAATTTCTCCCCATGTTTATGTTTTGGCTGCCCCCGAGACGGATTTTTCTAACACGACGGATGTTTATGAAAAAATTGCCTTTGATGGGGATGATGCCTTGACCAAGGAATGGCATTTGGTGGTAATTGGCAAAAATTATACTAGCTGTTTAATTTGTCGGGAAAAAACCCATTTACCCAAAACCGAGGCGGCGGAAATGTCTATGGATAATAGTCGTCGTTTTGAAGGGGTTTGGACTTTTGATCGTGATGTAACCCTAGCAGCAGCATCTATATTACTAGATCGGATTGCGGGGTATCGTCCAGAGTTACAAGATAAGGTGGATGAAGCGAAGGAGCGTTATTGTAATAAAAATAAGGCTATATTTTCAGGGGCAGATTTTTCTCCCATAGAGGGGCAGATTAGTTCTCCGATTATAAATCCAGATCCTTTTGTACAGCGTTTGATTACTTATTTACAGTCAGGGCAGTATAAATTAATCAAGGCAAACAATTTTTTGAGTACCAAGGAGAAAAAGGAAAGACTTTTAAATTCTGTCACCGATGCCATTCGTCGCTCTCTTAATCCTGAAGAAATTTTGCAGATGGCGGTGGATAAGTTGGGGGAAGGTTTAGGGGTGTGTCGTTGTTTAATTTATCGTTGTCAGGAGAGTGATTATAATGCGGAGATTAACCATGAGTTTTTGAGTGAGGGCATTAAGTCTATTAAGGGGCAAAGTTGGCCTTTGAAGCAAAATCCTTTGTTTAAGGAGGTTTTAAATTTACGGGAGTCCATTAGTATTGATGATGTGGAAGTTGATCCTCGCACTCAGGGTAACACTAAAATTTTAAGAAGTTTAATCAATAGTTGCTCTATTATTTCTTGGTTGATTGTACCCATTCTTTATCAGGGTCGTCTTTTAGGGGTAATGGAGTTACATCATTGTCACGATAAACCTATTAATTGGAAACCAGAGGATATTGCTTTGGTAAATGCGATCGCAACTCAGGTAGCTGTAGCCTTAATTCAGGCAGAATCCTACACTAATTTAGAAGATTTAAATGAGCAACTAGAGGCGCTCGATCGCACCCGTTCCAACCTTGTAGCCATTACAGGACATGAATTACGCACTCCCCTATCTACCATCCAAATTTGCCTCGAGAGCCTTGCCAATGAGCCAGACATGCCAGAAGAATTAAAACAAATCATGCTCAGTACAGCCCTCCAAGATGCCGAGAGAATGCGTAAACTGGTACAGGACTTTTTAACCCTTTCTCAGCTAGAAAGTGGCAGGGTAGAATGGAATCCCGAACCCCTATCTCTCGAAGAATGTGTGGAACTATCCATCTCCCATATTCGCTCTAGGCAAGATCAGTCCGTTATCCCCGAAATTGAAAACTTAGTACCCCAACAAATTCCCCTTGTGCAGGTGGATGGAGAATGGTTAGTGGAGGTATTGAGTAAGTTATTGGATAACGCCTGTAAATTTACCAACGGCAATGGACATATTTGTATCAGTGTAAAAGAAAAAGATCCTGCTAACCTAGAGGTTACTATATCCGATAATGGTAGAGGCATTGAACCCGATCGCCTCAAACAAGTATTTGACCGTTTTTACCAAGAAGAAGGGGCGCTGCGTCGCTCTGCGGGGGGTACGGGGCTAGGTTTGGCTATTTGTCGTCAAATTGTGAGTAATTGGGGCGGAAAAATTTGGGCAGAATCCTCTGGCAAGAATCAGGGCAGTAAGTTTCATTTTACCATTCCTATTTTTGATGAGATTGATTTTACGCCTCCCAAGGTACAAAAAAAGAGATTAAAGTTGAGGGAACGTTATTAGGGCATAAAACAGAAGAGCTTAGAAGTATAGTAGAAATTAAACAAAGTTGCTCGGATAAAAGCTAAGGTGATAAAAATAGGTCAAATAATATTAATTTAACTTTCATTATCTATTATTAATTATCCATTCTCAATTATCCATTCTCAATTATCTCTAATATGTTTGACAAAATTTTAATTCCCAATTCTAACGCCCAAGAATCTTCCTTCATTCGTCCTCGTAAGGGAGTTATTATCGGCATGGGGCAAGTGGGGTTAGCCTGTGCCTATTCCCTTTTAATTCAAGATTGCTTTGATGAGTTGGTGTTGCAGGATATTGCCACGGAAAAGCTAGAGGGGGAAGTAATGGACTTATCCCATGGAATGCCCTTTATTTCTCCCACGGATTTAAAATCTGGCACCGTTGCGGATGAGGGTAGAGATGCAGACATCGTCATTATTACCGCAGGGGTTGCCCAACGGGAGGGGGAAAGCCGTCTGAGTTTGGTGGAGCGTAATATTGCGATTTATAAAAATATTCTGGCGGATGTGGTCAAATACTGTCCTGACTCAATTATTGTGGTAGTCAGTAATCCTGTGGATATTATGACCTATGCCACCCTCAAAATTACTGGTTTTCCCCATTCAAGGGTGATTGGTTCTGGTACAGTGTTAGATACTGCCCGTTTTCGCTCTCTATTGGCAAAGGAGATGGGTATTGATGCGCGTAGTGTCCATGCCTATATTATCGGGGAGCATGGAGATAGTGAAGTGCCTTTGTGGAGTATGGCTAATGTGGGGGGTGTAAAAATTGTTCCTGATGGGTGGGAAAATTTAAGTAATAGTGAGCAGGAATTGTTGTCGGCCATCTACAAAAATGTCAAAAATGCCGCCTATGAGATTATTCGTCGTAAGGGCAGCACTTCCTATGCTATTGGTTTAGGTACTAGTGATATTGTAAAGGCGATCGTTAATTCTCAGGAACGCATTTTAACGGTCAGTGGTTTAATGGAAGGAATGTATGGTATTGACGATATTTGCTTGAGTATTCCTCGGGTTATTAATGAAAAAGGTATTTTGCAAACGGTGAATTTAACCCTTAGCCCTGATGAGGAAAAAATGTTACAACACTCAGCGAATGTTTTAAAGGATGTATTTAAACATTTAAATATTAATACTTAAGGTAGTGAGGGAGCAATAATTGAAAATGATTTAAGATAATTAAAACTATTAATAAAAATCATTGTTTTTTCTATCTAAATTATCCAGCACACATTAAATAACCATAATTATCAAAAGTTATTTTATAAAAAAAATAATGAATAATAACTCTAATATATCGTCAAACAAAAACCAAATCTTAAACACCATTGATACCGTAATGGGGGTCAAAGAAGAAGCAGAAAAACAAGACTATCCGCCTTTAAATAGACAAAAGCTGTTTAGTTATGTAATCGGTACAGTAGCTCAAATCAGTTTTATGACTATAACTTTATGGTTAATTAATTTAGGTTTTCAGCAACTACTGGAGTATAATCTTGATAGTAGAATTAATACTATTATTGTCAGTTTATTTTGGATTTTCTTTACTATTAGATCTCGTCTTTTTTCTCCCCTTGATAATACCCGTTCCAGAAAACAATATGATCAAGTGATACGTCCAAAGTGGGCGCCTCCTGCCTTTGTTTTTCCCGTGGTGTGGATAAGTATTGGAGTTTTAAGGGTTGTTTCTTCTTATCTAGTGTGGCAGGAATTAAACCAAAATTTCCTTGCTTTACCTCTAATTGTATTTACCATTCATCTAGCCTTGGGGGATACATGGAATACTATTTTTACGGTAGAGGGTAGATATGCCTTGGCTGTGCCTGTGGTAATAATGGGACCATTGTTGTCGTCTTTTATTTTGGCTTATGCCTATGGGCAAATTTTGCCTGTGGCTGGTTGGCTTATTTTTCCTTCTTGTGTTTGGTTGATTGTTGCGTCTGTTTTGGTGATTAGTATTTGGCAATTAAATGGAAAGGAGAAGATTTTTAGCTAGCGGATTTTTCAAAGACAATGTAATGTTGTTGGGGTAAAAATTCCTCTGTGATTACCCATGACAAGCCCACGGCTTCCATTTCTTTTTTTACCTGTGCCACACTCATTTTATGGACTCCTTTAATTGCTATGAAGGGGTTTTCCTTTCTATACTCCACTAATACAACTCTCCCTTTGGGTTTGAGGGCAGTGACAATTCCCTCCATCATTTCCCTCGGGTAGGTAAATTCGTGGTAAGCATCTACCATGAGGGCAAAGTTGATGGATTTTTTTTCTAGGTTTGGGGATTTTTCCGTACCTAATATGGGGATTACGGGTAATTGAGGATTTTCTTGGCTGAGAAACTCGATGATGTCTAACATTTCGGGTTGTACATCTACGGCGAAAACTTTTCCCTGGGGGACTTTTTGAGCGAGGCGAAAGCTGAAATATCCGGAACCTGCACCAATGTCAGCAATGGTGTCGGTGGGTTTGAGGTGGAGGGCAGAAATAACGGCACTGGGTTTTTCTTGATTTTCTCGGTTGGGGCGCTCTAACCATAAAAATTCTCGATGCCCCATTACTTTGGCGATTTCTCTACCTAGATAATATTTTCCGATTCCGTCTTTGTTGTGGAGGGCTTGGTATTGATAAAATTTGTTATTTATTGCTTGGGTTGGCTCATAGGTGAGAGATGAGGCGAATATAAGGGAGGTGAAAATCAGGATTATGATGGCGAGGATAATATTTTTAAAAGATGACATTGGGTGAGTTAGGGGGTTCGATTTTTGCTATTATCTCAAAGGTTGGGAGTAATGGTTGATCAGTTATGATGGCGAAGGTTCAAAATTTATTTGATAATCTTCCTTTTTTGGTGGATGGGGAAGATTTTTCTGAGTTGTTACGGTGTGAAAATGTGGTGATAGAGAGGATTGTAAGTAGCGATCGCCCTGAGTACAAGATATATAATCAAGATCACCATGAGTGGATAATTTTGTTGGAAGGGGAAACTCAACTGAGAATTGGAGATGATATGGTTAATCTTAAAGCGGGGGACTACTTTTTTATCCCAGCCCAAACTTCCCACCAAGTAATTAAAACATCCCCTAATTGTATTTGGTTAGCCATACACATCCACTAGGCGAAACCTTTGCCCTTTTTTTCCTCCATCTGTTGCCAAATAAAGATTTGACCATTTTTACTCCCCGCCACTAATTTTGTACCGTCAGGGTGCCATGCGATCGCACTAAAACCATCATTTTCTTCTATAAATCTTTGCTCAACTCTCCTTTTTTCGTTCCAAAAAAATAATACCCCCTCATCATCAGCGGAAACAAAAGAGAAATCTTGGGGATGGAAAGCCACATTTTCCACAATGCCATGATGGGCTTGTAAAGGTAAAGAAACCCAACCATCATTATCATCCTCAGCCTTTTTCCAAAGAATCACACCATTAAAACAAGAAATAGCTAACAAAGGAGCAAAATCTGCCTTGGGAGTTGACCAACTAAGATTACGAATTTTTCCCCCAAATCCTGACAAGTGCCAAGTTTCGAGATTTTCCCAACACCATAGCCATACGCTATTATCAAAACAATTTCCTGCCAAATAATTACCATCCCCAGACCAAGAAACCTTATTACAAGCCCCCTCCATCTCCGCAAAAAAAGGATCATCATCCCAATCAGAAGCCGTCCAAATATTAATGCCCCCATTTCCCGCTATGGCCAAATATTCCCCCCTCGGATGCCATTGTAAATCTAACACCGAAGAATCAGCAAAGGGCAAAGTCGTTATTATTTGTCGGTGTTGTGCATCCCAAACCTGAACATAATGACCAAAACTAAAAGCTAAGATGGGTTGATGGGGGTGCCATTGCAGATGCTCAATCCATTGTTTCGGAAATTCAAAGGTTTCTTGTAAACTTACTTGGGTATTTATTTGCCAAATTCTTAATTTTCCATCCAGTGTACCCACCGCTAGTAAATCTCCTTGGGGAGAAAAACCCATACAATTAGCTGGTTGATGATTCGTATCCATGGCATTTAGGAGGGTTTCTAACTCATCATTATCATCCCTTTTTAAGATTACTTCTCCCTCCGCCGAGGCGATCGCCAAGTTGCCATTAATAGACCAACTCAAAGCCGTAATATACTCCTCTAAGCGTCCCTGCCACTGTTTTTTATATTTTGTTTTAATACCTTTTGTTATAGCCATAAAAAATCGGATTAATGATGATGAATGAGTAAATTCTGGACGAAAAATAAATTTAAATTAAGCGGTGAATAAATACAATTATCCATTGTGGATTAATAAATGTTACGCTAAAAACTAACAATATTGTTTTGACAAAATAGAAGGGAGAATTTATGCGAGCGGTTTTAATGGCGGGAGGCTCAGGCACTCGATTACGTCCTTTAACCTGTGATTTACCTAAACCCATGGTACCAGTGTTAAACCGTCCCATTGCCGAGCATATTTTAAACCTACTCAAGCGTAACAGCATCACCGAAGTAATTGCCACCCTACACTATCTTCCCGACGTGATGCGAGACTATTTCCAAGATGGTAGCGAATTTGGGGTCGATATGACCTATGCGGTAGAAGAAGAGCAACCCCTTGGCACCGCTGGATGTGTCAAAAATTTAGAAGAATTATTACAAGACACCTTTTTAGTAATTAGTGGAGACAGCATCAGTGATTTTGACCTCCAAAAGGCGATCGCCTTTCACCGAGAAAAACAATCAAAAGCTACCCTCGTACTAACCCGTGTCCCCAACCCCATCGAATTTGGAGTAGTCATCACCGACAAAGAAGATAGAATCCAGAGATTTCTCGAAAAACCCTCCAGTAGTGAAATATTCTCCGACACCGTCAACACAGGTACCTACATCCTCGAACCAGAAGTATTAAAATATCTCCCCAAAAACGAAGAATCAGACTTTTCCCAAGACTTATTCCCCCTCCTCCTCGAAATTGGCGCCCCCATGTATGGCTATGTCGCCGAAGGGTATTGGTGTGATGTAGGACACCTCGAAGCCTATCGAGAATCCCAATACGATGCCATCGACAAAAAAGTATTAGTAGATTTTGCCTACCGTGAAATAGAATACGGTATCTGGATGGGAGAAAACACCTATATCGACCCCACCGCCATCATCGAAGCCCCCGTATTAATCGGAAATAACTGCCGCATCGGCGCCCGTAGCAAAATAGAAGGAGGTACCGTCATCGGCGATAACGTCACCATCGGCAACGACGTAGAATTAAACCGCCCCATCATCGGTAACGGTGTCACCATCGGTGATGAATGTTCCCTTTCCGCCTGTGTCGTGGCTAGGGGTACAAGAATGGATAGACGGGTGCAAATCGCCGAAGGAGTAGTAGTAGGCGCATTGTGCAACATTGGCGAAGAATCCCAAATCAACATCGGAGTTAGAATCTGGCCCCAAAAAAGAATCGAATCGGGAGCCACCCTCAATATCAACCTAATTTGGGGAAATATAGCCCACCGTAACCTCTTTAGCCAAAGGGGAGTAACTGGACTCGCCAACATCGACATTACCCCCGAATTTGCCGTCAAACTAGGGGCAGCCTACGGCTCAATTCTCAAACACGGTTCATCGGTAGTAGTATCTAGGGATCAACGTAGTGTATCACGAATGGTCAGTCGTTCTCTGATTGCAGGGTTAATGTCCGTGGGTATAGATATTCAAAACCTAGAATCCACCGCCATTCCTATCTCCCGCACCATGACACCCAAATTAGGAGTGCAAGGGGGAGTCCATGTACGCCTACACCCAGAGCGCCATGAGGATATGTTAATTGAATTTTTTGATGAGAAAGGTATTAACATTCCCAAACCCAAGGAGAAAAAAATTGAAGGGGCTTATTTTAAAGAAGACTTAAGAAGGGTTCATAGTATTGACATCGGTGATATGTCTTACCCCTCCCAAATTATCGAAACCTACCGTAAAACCTTCGAGACTCAACTGGATATGGAGGCTATCCACAATAGTAACGCCAAAATTGTTATTGACTATGTCTATTCCGTCTCTGGAGCCATATTACCCCAAATATTAGGTAAACTCGGCTGTGATGCGGTAGTATTAAATGCTAGTTTACGACAAAGAGCCATTTCCACCGAAGAAAGGGAAGTTTTATTAGTACAACTAGGTCATGTGGTGGAAGCCCTCAAAGCTAATTTTGGGGTACAGGTTTCGGCTAATGGAGAATTATTTATTTTAGTAGATGAATCAGGGTTACAAATTCGAGGGGAGGAGTTGACTGCCCTGATGGTGAATACAATTCTTACTGCCCATCCTAGGGGGACGGTGGTAGTACCTGTTAATACATCTAGTGCCGTAGAACAAATTGCAAGGCGCCATGATGGTAAAGTGATTCGCACAAAGGTAAACCCCACAGCCCTGATGGAAGCAACTCAAAATGGTTTTAATGTGGTGCTTGGGGGTAGCGGAGATATGGGCTTTATTTTTCCCCATCTTCATCCGGGGTTTGATGCGATGTTTTCCATTGCCAAACTTATTGAGATGTTGACGGTGCAAGAGCGCTCTTTAACTCAGGTAAGAACGGAATTACCAAAGGTATGTCATAAGGCTCAATCTCTCCGTTGTCCTCTCAAAACTAAGGGGGCGCTGATGCGTTATCTGGTGGAGACGGAATCCCCTGAAAAGTTGGAGTTGATTGATGGAGTTAAAATTATTGAGCCTCATTCTGATAATTGGGTGTTGATTCTTCCTGATGCGGGGGAGTCTTTGGTTCATATTTATACTAATAGTGATAGTAAGGAATGGGCTGATAAATACTCCCAAATTTATCGCTCTAAAATTCAAAAGTTTATCATTACTCAGCAGGTAAATGATTAGATAAAAAAGTGTTTATTTTTCGTCGTAAAAGTAACTAAAATATGGTCAAGATAATTCGGAGAAATAATTGATATGTTAGCGAGGGTATGGAGCGCTACGGTGGTGGGGGTTGATGCCATCAAGGTGGGGGTTGAAGTGGATGTGGCGGGGGGATTACCTAAAATTACGGTGGTGGGTTTGCCTGATACGGCGGTGCAGGAGTCGAGGGAGAGGGTAAAATCTGCTATCAAAAATTCTGGGTTTGCTTTTCCTGTGCGCAAGGTGACCATAAATTTAACCCCTGCGGATTTAAGAAAGGAGGGGCCTAGTTTTGATTTACCTATTAGTGTTGGTATTTTAGCGGCTTCGGAACAAATTGATCCTCTTTTGTTGGGGGATTATCTTTTTTTGGGGGAGATGTCTTTGGATGGCAGTTTACGCCCCATTGCGGGGGTTTTACCCATGGCGGCGGTGGCCATGAAGTTGGGGTTTAAGGGAATTGTTTTACCGAAGGAAAATGCTCAGGAAGCAGCGGTGGTGGAAGGTTTACAGGTATATGGGTTAAGTAATTTAGATGAGGTTGCCCAGTTTTTACAAAGTCCTCAAAGTTTTCATCCTACGAAGGTAGATATGGGGGAAGATTTTGAGCCTCTTTTTGCTTTGATGGATAATCTAAAGGATGTGAAGGGGCAAAGTCATGGTCGTAGGGCGTTGGAAATTGCGGCGGCGGGGGGGCATAATCTAATTTTTGTGGGTCCTCCTGGATCTGGAAAAACGATGTTGGCAAGGCGTTTGCCGAGCATTTTACCACCCCTGAGTTTTAAGGAGGCGTTGGAGGTTTCGCAGGTTTATTCGGTGGCTGGATTGTTGAAAAATAGTGGTTCTTTTGTGCGATCGCGCCCTTTCCGTAGTCCCCATCATTCGGCTAGTGGAGCATCTTTGGTGGGGGGTGGTAGTTATCCTAAACCGGGGGAAATTTCTTTATCTCACCATGGGGTGTTATTTTTGGATGAGTTGACGGAGTTTAAAAGGAATGTATTAGAATTTTTACGGCAACCCCTAGAGGACGGTTTTGTAACTATTTCCCGCGCCCGTCAGTCGGTGGAATTTCCTGCCCAGTTTACCCTCGTTGCTAGTACCAACCCTTGTCCCTGTGGTTATTATGGGGATTCGATTCAACCCTGTAGTTGTTCTCCCCGTCAAAGGGAGCAATATTGGGCGAAGTTGTCAGGTCCTTTGTTGGATAGGATTGATTTACAGGTGGTGGTTAGTCGTCTTAAGCCCGAAGAAATGACCAGTCAGCCCCAAGGGGAAAATTCCGAGTCCGTCAGAGAAAGGGTAAAAAAAGCAAGGGCGATCGCCCAAGAGCGCTTTAAAGAAACTAAAATTAGTAGTAATGCTCAAATGCAATCCAAACATCTACGGGAACATTGTGTCTTAGACGAAACTTGTCGTACCTTGTTAGAAAATGCCATCCGTAAACTAGGACTTTCCGCAAGGGCCATGGATCGAATTTTGAAGGTATCCCGCACCATCGCCGACTTAGCAGGAGATAAAGATTTACAAAGTTATCATCTGGCCGAAGCGATTCAATATCGCACCATCGATAGGATGCAATAAATTTTTTCTCCATATCATTCAAGGTGGGCAATGCCCACCACAAAACAACAACTACATGGGACGATATACACGATAATTAATATTCGGAAAAATATTATCAATCGCCTCTACCTTTTCCAACCAACCAGAATCAATTTCACCGCTCCAAATATCCTCCTCCAACTTTTTCAACCGTAATAAATGACTTTTCGTGCGTCTTTCCGCATAGGGTACCATAGTACCCGTACGCATAATAAATGCCCAGTCAGAGGATTGAGCCAACAACAACTCCCTCGCTGCTTGGTTTAAAGCACGCCATTCCAACTCATCCTTCGGCTCTTTGGTCGCCAAATTAATCATTTTTTCCGCTCCCTTGTGCAGATGAGGATAAATCCAAGCATTGGTATGATTTAACCAATATTCATGGAAACCCTTATAACCCCAACTAGACTGGGAGGGAATCGCCACCTGTTGACTGGGATGCCCTTTGAGATAATCCGCTAAATGAATCATATACAAAGTATCTTGGTCAAACCACGCTTTGCGGAAAAGGTAATCTATAAATTTGGGGCCTTCGTACCACCAATGTCCATACAATTCTGCATCATAGGGAGATACCACAATGGGTTCCCTTTGCATAATTCCTGCTAGGTGTTGTACCTGTTGCATTCTATTGTATAGGAAGTTTCCAGCGTGTTCGGCTGCCTTTTCCTTTGCCCAATAGGGATCATAAAGTGCTTTGTCCGATAAACCCGCCTGACGACTGGTAATTTTATGGTATTTTACCCCTACATTTTTTCGTTGTCCGTTGGGCATAATATAGGGTTTAATGTAGTCATAATCAGCTTCCCAACCAATATCCTTGTAAAATTCCCGATAAACAGGATCTCCTGGATAACCCACCTCCGATGACCACACCTGCTGGGATGACTCATGATCCCGCCCAAATACTGCTACCCCTGTTTCGGTGAAAATGGGGGCATAGGTGCCAAAACGAGGACGAGGACGGGCATAGAGCAAACCATGACCATCGGTGAGGAAATAACGTAACCCTGCATCGGCTAACATTCTTTCTAAGCCTTCATAGTAGGCACATTCTGGCAACCAAATCCCTCGAGGACGAATACCAAAATTTTCTTCATAACTTTGACAGGCTACTTCTATTTGCGCCCACACCGCTTCGGGATACATTTTCATGAGGGGCAAATATCCATGGGTAGCACCACAGGTAATAATTTCGAGGTTATTACTATCTTGAAATTCTTTGAAAGCGTTAACTAAATCCCCTTTGTAGTGTTCCCATACTTTTCGGGCTTCACTAAATTCTTGGGCGTAGTATTCCGCAAGATATTTGATATGACCGTTATTTTTGTTATGGTCTATTTCTTTTTGGATTAACTCTTCTAGCTTTGTTAGATGTTCGTCATATTTTTCTTGGAGGAGTTTATCTTTTAGCATGGACACTAGGGGGGGTGTCATGCTCATGGTCATTTTAAAGTCAACGCCATCTCTTTTTAGTCCGTTGAATACTTGTAGTAATGGTATGTAGGTTTCGGTGATTGCTTCATACAACCACTCTTCTTCTAGGACGTAGTCACTTTCGGGATGGCGGACAAAGGGTAGGTGTGCGTGCAGCACTAAGGCAAGATAGCCAAGAGCCATAATTTGTCAATCACTATTTTTTTTGTACAGTTTAACAGTTTTATTTTTTACTGTTACTAGCAATATTAAGCGACTTTGAACATTTTTATCACTAAAAATTATTTACTCTTTTGTCTTATTTTTTAGCTTTATTGGTTTTATTTTCTGATCTTCCCTAGTTTTTTGTTGATCCCCTTTTTGTGGTGCTTGGGGATCATTTATTTTTTTTGCGTTGCTGATTTTAGGTATGATTTCTCGGTGAGGAAGGGAACGGGGAATAGGGAACGGTTATAATGTTTAGGGGGTTTAGTTTTTAGTGTAATTCAACTATGTTTCATACTACCATTAAGCAATGCCTATTTTTTGTGTATCTCCATTGTCAATAACCGTTCTCAATAAGCAACGATAGTTGAGAGAGGCTATATGTGGATTAGGTTTTCTGTTTGCAATTTTATTGAGAATAATGTATGATGAAATGGTAACAAAGAGGGAAAAGTATGCAGGGTAATCAAGATGTTAAGGCAAGCCTAAATGAGGTCTTAAAGATTAAATTGACTGCCATTAACCAGTTTTTTTTACATGCTAGAATGTGCAAAAATTGGGGTTTAAATCGTTTGAATGGGTATGAGTATAGTTACTCAATCAAGTTGATGAAACAGGCGGATAAAATTATTGAGCGTGTTTTCTTTTTGGAGGGTTTACCAAATTTACAAGATTTGGGTAGTCTTTTGATTGGGGAGGATGTACCTGAAATTTTAGCCAATGATTTGACCCTTACTAGCGATATGGCGGAAAGTTTGCGCGGTGCGATCGCCCTTTGCGAAAACCAACAAGACTATGTAACTAGAGATTTATTCAAAGAGTTATTAGAGGAAACTGAGGAGCAGATTGATTGGATTGAGGCTCAACAATGGTTAATCCAAGAGTCAGGCTTACAGAATTTTTTACAGTCTATGATGTAGATAAGATAAAACGTTTAAATAAATTCTATTCATAGACAATTTTGCACAATATAAAGAGGAAACAATGAAAGGTAGTAAAAAAGTTATTAAAGAGTTACAAAAGTTACTTCGCAGTGAGTTATCTGCAAGGGATCAATATTTCACCCATTCCCGTATGTACCAAGATTGGGGTTTGAATAAACTGTATGAACGCATTAACCATGAAATGCAGGACGAAACCCAACACGCTGATATGATTATTCAACGTATTCTCTTTTTAGGGGGGTCGGTGGATTTAGGGGATCAAGCGGAGTTAAAAATCGGTAGCACTGTCCCTGAGATGCTCAAAAAGGATCTTGAGTTAGAATATGAAGTGATTGATAGTCTAAAGGACTCCATCGCCCTTTGTGAAAAGGAACAAGACTACGTTACCAGAGATTTACTCCGTCAAATGTTGGATGATACGGAGCAAGATCATGCGCACTGGTTAGAACAGCAATTGTGGTTAATTGATAACATTGGTTTACCTAATTATCTACAATCCCAAATGGGTTAATGGTTGAGGTGAACTACTATTTGGCGTAGGTGCGATCGCACTCTATGTTCCCAAATGTAAATACCTTGCCAAGTACCCAACAAAAGACGACCATTATTAACGGGGATGGTTAAAGTGGTGTTAGTCAATACCGAACGAATGTGGGAGGGCATATCATCAAGCCCTTCTGCACTATGGTAATATTCCGTAGCACTCTCAGGCACAAGTTTATCAAAAAAGTTACTTAAATCCGTCAACACATCAGGGTCAGCATTTTCTTGGATAATTAAACTAGCGCTAGTGTGCATAATAAACACAGTACATAAACCCGTGGAGATACCAGATTCTGCCACCACCTTCGCCACATCACCCGTAATGTTATGTAAGCATTTACCGCTGGTTTTTATTTTGAGAATGTTTTGATGACAAGCCATAGTTGTGAAAAACCTATTTAACCTTTTCTCTCAATAATTATATGACGTAACCTCTAGAATATTGCTCAAATAGCAAGATATAATTGAAGGAGTAAGTTTTGATTTTGCTTTGTGCAATGAAGAGTAAGATCAGGGTTAGCAAACAATAGTTTAAGAGATAGCGTAAAATACCGTGACTGTAAAACCAGAATGGCTGAGGGTAAAAGCTCCTCAAATACAAAGAGTTGGTAGTGTAAAGGACATTCTCAGGGATTTAAGTTTAAATACCGTGTGCGAGGAAGCATCCTGCCCTAACATCGGAGAGTGTTTCAATGCTGGTACGGCTACTTTCTTAATTATGGGGCCTGCTTGTACCCGTGCTTGTCCTTATTGTGATATTGATTTTGAAAAAGCACCCAAGGAGTTAGATTCTACCGAGCCTTTGAGGTTGGCTGAGGCGGTGAAACGTCTTAATCTTAACCATGTGGTCATTACCTCTGTGAATCGGGATGATTTGCCCGATGGGGGGGCTAGTCAGTTTGTGGCTTGTATCGAAGAAACTCGCAAGTTATCTCCCAATACCACCATTGAGGTTTTAATTCCTGATTTGTGCGGTAATTGGAACGCTTTGGATACTATTTTGAGTGCTAATCCTGAAGTTTTGAATCACAATACGGAGACTATACCTAGATTGTACCGTAAAGTACGTCCCCAAGGGGATTATGGGCGATCGCTCGAACTTCTTGCTGAAACCAGAAAGCTAAATCCCAGTGTCTATACTAAGTCGGGAATTATGGTGGGTTTAGGGGAAAGCGATGAGGAAGTCAAGCAAGTAATGCAGGATTTACGAGGAGTTGATTGTGATATTTTGACCATCGGGCAGTATTTACAACCTTCTTCCCATCATTTACCAGTAAAAGAATTTGTTACCCCCGAAAAGTTTGATAGTTGGCGTATTTATGGGGAAAAAATTGGCTTTTTACAGGTGGTTTCTACTCCCCTAACCCGTAGCTCATACCATGCGGAGGAAGTGCGTAATTTAATGAAATTATACCCCCGTACCATGGCAACAGTTAACCAATAATTAACGTTTAAAAACCCTATGGCAAATTTTGACATCCTGATTTTATCCAATGGGCCTGGAGAAATTGCTACTTGGGTTATACCTGTGGCACAGGAGATTAAAAGACTTTTGGGGGAAAAATTTAAGGATGTGAGAGTATCTTTGATTTTATCCCCTTGTGCTAATGGTACAGGTAATGAAGCGGATGTAGTCCGTGGTTGTGATGCTATTCATCGGGTGCAGTCGGCGGAACATTTTTTTAATTTTTTACTTTTTGGCAAGACGGCAGATAATTGGGATTGGGGTAAAAATGGTTTGGTGTTATTTCTGGGGGGGGATCAATTTTTTACGGTGGTTGCCTCCAAGAGATTAGGCTACAAAAGTATCGTTTATGCGGAGTGGGATGCCCGTTGGCATAGTCAAGTTGATCATTTTGCGGTGATGAATTCATCTATCAAGAATAAAATTCCCCCTCGTTTTCACCATAAAGTGACCGTGGTGGGTGATTTAATGGCGGATGTTTCTCATACCCCAAGTCATCATTCTTCTTCTTCTTTCCATGTTGGTTTATTCCCCGGTTCAAAAGCTAGTAAACTTACTCAGGGTGTTCCTTTTGTCAGTGCGATCGCCCATTATGTGTATAATAAAAACTCTGAGATAAAATTTAGTATTCCTGTTGCTCCTACTATTTCACCTCAAATATTAGCCAGTTATGGAGATAAAAATAATAATAAATTTGTAACAACCTTTACTGATTTAAACATAAAATTAGTAGATGATAACACACTACAAATATCAGATGATTTAACCATTGAATTAATTACTCGATTTCCCTGTCATGAAGAGATTATAAAATTTGATCTTTGCATTACCACCGTTGGAGCAAACACCGCACAACTAACCTCTTTAGGCGTTCCCATGATAGTATTAATTCCCACCTATCAACTAGATGCCATGAAATCTTGGGATGGAATTGTTGGTATCATCATGAACTTACCCATCTTGGGAAATAATTTAGCAAAATTAATTAACTGGTTAATAATTAAATATACCATTACCAATAAAAAACTATACGCTTGGCCAAATATTTGGGCAAAAAAAGAAATTGTCCCCGAATTAATAGGTCAATTAAAAGTTGATGATATTGGCGATCTTATTTTAGATTACTCTCAAAATCCTCAAAAATTACAAACAATTAAAAAAGAATTATCATTAGTCACCAAAGCTAAGGGCGCTCGAAATAAAATAGCCAAATTAGTTATTGAACATCTCAACCAACACAAAAACTAAGACTATTCCCACAACCTTCGCCCTTGGCTACCCTTAAAACGCTCATGGGTATCTCGTAGCAAATCAGGAATAGACAAATTTTCAGGACATCTAGGCAAACAATCTCCACAATCCGTACACTTATCCCCCTTATTACCCCAAAACCAATGCCCAGCATTTTCAAACATTTGATAACGATAACTCGCAAAATCAGTCATCTCCAAACCTACCCCCAAATTTCTAAGACGTAATACTTCTGGGATGTTGATATTCTCAGGGCAGGGTAAACACTGATAACATTGAGAACACTTTTGAGTCCCTAAACTATCCTGTAAACTTTTTTCTACATCATCAAGACTTCTTTTCTCATCATCCGTCAAAGGATAATCATTATCTGCCACCCCAAGGGGGGTTAATAACTCCTGTGGATTCGCCGCCCCCACACTGAGGGTTGAAATGACTTTATTATCTAACAAAAATCGATAATTTAACTCCAAGGGAGTAAAAGGTTGACATAAATCCTTTAGTTTTTGGGGTGGTTGATATAGCATTCCTCCTTTATCTGCGGGGGAGATAATAAATATACCTAAATCTTTTTCTTTAGCTAGGTTAATAATGGGATGATTTCGTTGAAAAAAATAATAATAATGAAGATTAACAAAATCAAATAAATTCGTTTCGATAGCTTTTTTTATTAAATCTAAACTTCCATGGGTTGAAAAACCTAAATGTTTTATTTTGCCTTCTTTTTTTGCATCTAATAGATTATTGATATAACCATCAGATTCTAATAACTGTTGATAATGTTTTTCTGTGTTGATACCGTGGATAGCTAAACAATCAATATAGTTTGTTTGTAAGTTATTAAGGGATTCCTCAATGGTTACTTGCTTGATATTTTGACCATCGGGGGGGGTTAATTTAGTAGTAATAATTATATCTTGACGATTTATATTATAAGTTTGTAAAAAATTACCAAAATATTTTTCACTTTTACCATAAGCCCTTGCCATTTCAAAGTGATTAATACCTAATTCTATCGCCTTATTAACGGTATCAAATAACTGCTTTTCGGCATAACAACAACGCATTAATCCTAAAGAAAATACAGATATTTTTAAGTTAGTTTTGCCAAACCTTCGGTACTTCATTTATTAAGAACTTTTCTTTTAAAAAGTTGAACCATTCCAACCCCACATAGAACCTTTAGCATCAGCAAATTCAATATAAATACGGTTTAAATCAATGGCTAATTGCTGATTAATTTCATTACAAAAATCTTTACTCATAGCTTTAGTTTGACTAGGTGACATAGTACCAACACTTTTTATTTCAACATAACAAACAGGCTCAAATGTTCCGCCAAAGGTCATATTAATATTTTGCTCAAAGGCTGTCATTACATAGGATTCTGGTTTACTTAAATGTTTAGCTAACTGAGAAGATAAAGTGGTTAATAAATTTTGAATCTTACTTTGTTCTATATTGTTGATTGATGATTGAATTTTGATTAATGGCATAATAATTAAAGTTTATTTTCTTTTTCTATTTTACCTTTGCTAGTTGATACAACACAAGTAGTTATATACCAAGTTCGATGTCTCAACTATACTTTTATTTATTGTTTTTTAGCAATGGGCTTAAGTCTATTATTCATTTTATTAGTATATAGCAATTATCATGGTTACGGGGTACAAAATGATTCCCCTAAATCCCCCGCCAATTCTGGGGACTTGAGAATAATAAATGTATCTCATAATTATGAAAAACGCTATATTTTTCTTTAAGGGTTCAGTATTAAATATTAGCTATAATAAATTACACTTAAAATAATTTAACGTAAATGGCAAAAGAAGTCCCTAATCTCTGCGTAGCAGATTAGAGGATGAATTTTGCCCAACAAAAAGTATCCGTAGGATTCGACACAAGAGCAGAAATCTATGCTAGAATGATTTTATCACTAAAACTTTTCC